>DSCZ01000247.1 GCA_011048855.1 Desulfobacteraceae bacterium
GATCGTGGGCGTTCTTGGCCCTGGTTTGGTTTAAAAGCTGGGATTTAAGGATTTTGGACCACGAGAGCCAGCGGTTTATCTTGTCTTCGCTTTTAAGCCCCACCAGATAATCCCCCACCAAGCGTCTCACTTTTCTTTCAACTTCCCTCACTGGAAGATCCCTGTCCGCGACTGTGAATCGGCGGCGGCGCTCGTCATCTACCTTCTCCACCCTAGACATATCAATGGATGTGCCGGAATTCTTCGATAAAAATTCCACTGACTGCTCAGCTGCGACTTCCCCGAAAACAAAAGCACCGGTGAGGTGCTGCTTGGGCACACTCGCAACATCACCAGCAGCGAACAAGCCGGGAACTCCGGTTTGTGCGAGTTCGTTCACCCTGACGCCACTGATGCCATGACCACCGCACAACTGACATTCCGTGGGCCAGAGTTCGATGTCGTTTTTTCGAAAATCGATTTGTCGTTCCTTGAAAAATCTTTCTTGAACCGGCCTTTCCGTTGAAAAAAGTATGTGTTCGATTTCAGATATAACCTTCTCATCCAGATGGCTGAGCCTTACCTTGATCGGCCCGTAGCCTTTGTCATGAGCTTCGTTCATCCGAGTTAAGTTATTGACCTCATTTTCCATGATTATGTGATCGAATACATCCAGAACCTGACCGCCTCTGGTCACTGTTATGGCAAGCAGCGGCATGTTGGCATCCTTGATAAGCACCGGGCGCTGTACCGACTCCATGCCGGTCAGGTGAGCGCCCGCCATGTGCGCCATCACATATCCGTCGCCCGAGTTTCCGGGAAAATCAAAAAGACCGTAGAGATAACCGGAGTTGGGCAGGGAAAACCTGGCCTGGCCTCCGGCGGTCAATATCACAGCCCTGGCCTTACAAACCACAAGTTCTCCGGTGCGCACATTCAGCCCTACCGCACCGGCGACTCTCCCTGAATCCATAAGAAGTTCAATTCCCATCACACGGTTAACCGCCGTCGCCCCCATGCTCTGAGCCTTGCCGGCGATCATGGTTTTCAGTTCAGGCTCTTCCATAGCTGTTTGGAAGTTCCCCTTCACATGATACTTAAGGGTGCGGTAGTTCCCAGATTCATCTACCGGAAAATATACGCCCCAACCTTCCAGTTTTTTCAAAAGCCCGAATGAACGCTCAGCCATCAGATAACTCGCCGGCTCGTCCAGAACGCCTTTGTTCCCTTCGGAAACTGCTTCTAAATACAATTCCGGGGTTGTAAAATTCGGTATGGCCACGATATTGAGTGCATCCATTCCTCTTGCGATGGATCCCGAATATTTGATGTCTCCTTTTTCAAAAAGTACAACCTTCAATTCCGGAGCGAGTTCCAGCGCTCTTATCGCGGCCATGCATCCGGCACTACCACCTCCGATAATCAAAATGTCGGCCTCCAGGCAGAGTCTACCCATAACTATTTCCTTTCCTGTTTGATATCGCCGGGCCTTAAGGGCGGCATCACCCTTATGACATGACTATGGCGGTCCACGTTTCATCGTCGGACCTTATAAACTCGAACTTCAGTTCGATTCTGTCGGCTAAAAATGTCAGGCGCCCAAACATCACGGGCATCGCCGAGCTGTTGCGGTAGACTCCCATGCGTCTGACAACGGGTTCAGACCGGTCCATCTCCAGCTCTTTTGCCTCGACGGCTGTCAACGGTGAAGATGTGAAGGTGTAGGATACGTGCGTCACTTTGTATTCCGGCAGAGCATCTATAAGAATGTTGACGGATTGGTGCTTTAAGTCTTCCGCTTTGAATTGACGACCTACTTCTGCGGGAAAAGCCCTCTCTTCCAGAGCAAAGGGAACCCCGTCGGCGGTTTTGACCCTTCGCAGAATGAATGCTTTGTCCCCGGGTGCCAGCTCAAGCAGGCGACCCCAGTCCTTGGGGGGAAAAGTCTCCCGGATGTAGAGGGTTTTGTTCGCTACGTCCACTCCCAGATCCCTCAGGCGTGTTTCGATTATTTTCAAGCCGGTCAGGGATTGCTTTTTTTTGCCCTTGTTTACAAAGGTGCCTCTTCCCCTCACACGCCGAACGATTTGCTGGGACTCCAGGATTTGAAATGCCTGACGCACGGTGTTACGGCTGATACCATAATACGTAGTGAGGTCATTTTCCGAGGGAATTGAGTCTCCTTCCTCCAGGCTGTTTTCTCTAATATATCTGGCTACTATGTCACTTAACTGCACGTAAAGCGGAATGTAACTGCTCTTATCAATTTTTATAAATTCGTTAAACTTTTTCATAACGAATCTCATTTTATTGTTTTCAACATAAAATTATGCTGTCAGCCCACACAGAAGGACGCATCGCAAAATATAAAACGTAATTTAAATCGACTTGAACCCCATGTGTTGATTACTTATACCAATGATCCTACAAGTTTTTCATCGGCACCGTCAAGAGGTTTTGCGGCGAAAAAAAGCAACTTGACATCTTGACATGAGCAATCTTGTCGGGTTATGCGTACAACTTTTAACTGCTTCTACCAATTACAAGGGGAAGTCTTATTTCTCGTCGGGGTTGAGAAATGGTGTCAAGGGAATCGGCCGGTTCTGCCTTAGCTCTGGAGATAAGGAACCTCCATAAGCGTTTCGGACAACTGCAGGTACTTCGTGGCGTATCGCTTACCGCCCGTCAAGGGGATGTGGTCAGCGTCATCGGGTCGAGCGGATCCGGAAAAAGCACCATGCTGATGTGCATCAATTTCCTGGAGGTGCCTGATGATGGAGAAATTTTCATCAAAGGTGAGTTGATCAAGACGAAAAGGCGCAGGGACGGAAGTGTCGTCCCTGCAAGCCGCCACCAGATCGACCGCATTCGTTCGCGGCTCGGGATGGTGTTTCAGAACTTCAATCTTTGGTCGCACATGACCGTGCTTGAAAATGTTATGGAAGCCCCGGTTCATGTCCAAAAGCGTCCTCGCAGTGAAGCGAAGGAAGAGGCCATGGGGCTTCTGGAAAAAGTCGGCATTGCAGAAAAACGCCATCACTATCCCTGCCACCTGTCAGGGGGCCAGCAGCAGAGAGCTGCGATAGCCCGGGCTTTGGCTTCCAGGCCTGATGTGCTGCTGTTTGACGAGCCTACATCCGCCCTCGATCCGGAACTTGTAGGTGAGGTTCTTCAAGTCATCCGGATGCTGGCCCGGGAAGGCCGGACCATGGTTATCGTCACCCACGAGATGGGGTTTGCAAGGGATGTATCCTCCCACGTTCTTTTTTTAAACGCCGGCATCGTCGAAGAAGAAGGGCCTCCTGAAAAGGTTCTTGAAAATCCTGAATCCGAGAGGTGCCGGCAATTTTTGACCAGGGAATACAGGTGAGGTTTCGACGACTCATCGCTTGTCTACATTAACCCGAAGAATGGAGGGAATTATGAAAAGAGCGACACTTATTCGTTTGCTGGGGATTGCGGTTCTGAGCCTCGTCTGGACAGCGGCGGCGGAGGCCAAAGACTGGAAAGAAGTTCGTGTTGCTACGGAGGGTGCTTATCCTCCCTGGAACGCGACCGAACCTTCCGGCGAGCTGGTTGGATTTGATATCGATGTCATAAAGGAGGTCTGCAAGCGGGTCGGGCTGAAATGCGAAATTATTCCACAGGCTTGGAAGGGAATCATTCCCGGACTCAACGCCGGCAAATACGATTGCCTTATCGCCGGTATGCAGATCACCGAAAAGCGCCTGGAAGTCATCGATTTCGCAGGACCTTATGCGATGACTCCTGGTTCATTCGCCACAACAAAGGGAAGCCCGATCGGAGAATATAATAGCCCTCTGGAACTAATTACACTCAATGAGATAGACGAGGAGGAGCAAAAAGTCCTGGATGAGATTCGTGAACTGCTCAAAGGTAAAGTTATCGGGGTGCAGACTACAACCACGCATTCCAATTTTCTTGACACCTATTTCAAGGATGTTGCTAAAATTCGAAAATACGATACCCAGGAGAACGTGCTGCTGGACCTCAACACCGGCCGAATTGATGCAGCTGAGGCCTCTCTTTCCTATTGGGTGCCTATTATGAAAAAAGATCTGGGAAAAAACGTGGTCCTTTTCGGTCCTCACTGGACAGGCGATATATTCGGTCTTGGAAACGGGATTGGCGTTCGTAAGACCGACCCTGAGTTGAAGGCGCTTCTTCAAAAGGGGATCGATATGATCAGGGCCGACGGGACCCTGCAGAAACTAGCGGTCAAATGGTTCGGATTCGACAATTCTCCGAAATAGGGTTGCAGTTTTTCCGATCGTGCGCTGTCCAGGCGCACGATCTCTTCAATCGTTCGATTTTTGGACAGAGATAACGACGGAATCGTCACGGATGGTGATTGTCGTGGATGACCCTTCCGCAACTGCATTGCAGGGTCCGTAAAAGAATAAAAGGAGTCGCAGTGGATCTGCTTGCCTTTGGTCCCAACGGCTGGGGGGATGAAATGTGTCTCGCTACGCTGATGACCCTGGCGGTGAGTGTGTGCGCATTTATGCTGGCACTCATAATCGGTGGTATAGGTGCAGCAGGCAAGTTATCCCGACATCGGTCGGTGCGTTTGGTTCTCGATTTATACACCACGGTTTTTCGGGGAGTTCCTGAACTGCTGATCATCTACTTGATCTTCTTTGGAGGCAGTGGTGCCGTCATGTTTCTGGCCGGAATCTTTGGATATCATGGCTATGTAGAGATAAGCGCATTCGCTTCGGGTGTGTCCGCCATATGCCTGATCAACGGCGCATACCAGACCGAGGTGGTAAGGGGAGCGGTGCTTGCGGTCCCCAAGGGGCAAATTGATGCAGCCCGTTCGGTGGGTATGAACAAATGGCTGCTTTTCAGGCGGATCCTGTTGCCGCAGACCCTGAGGTTGGCCCTTCCCGGCCTGGGAAACTGCTGGCTAAGCGCTCTGAAGGAAACCGCCCTGGTTTCGGTGACCGGGCTGGTCGAAATTATGAGGCAAAGCCATGTCGCCGCAGGCTCAAGCCAGAGACCTTTTCTTTTTTATACCGTGGGCGCAGGTCTTTACCTGCTTCTCACCACGTTTTCGTCCTACGGATTTCGGAGCGCCGAGCGCTGGACGAGCCGGGGTGTAAGGAAGATATGATATGGACTTTTCAGTCCTCCTTGAGATCATTCCCAAAATTCTCTCCGGTGCGAAGATTACCGTCTACCTGGTGGTCATTTCTCTATTGATCGGGTTCATGTGTGCTGTGGCAGTCGCCTTGCTTCGTCGATCCCGTTTCACATGGCTGTCCGCATCGACGCGTCTGTACGTTTTCGTCGTTCGTGGCACCCCCCTGTTGATACAGATTTTTCTGATCTATTATGGCCTGGGTCAATTCGCCTTTATCCGGGAAAGCCCTCTTTGGATTGTGTTCAAGGAGCCCTTTTGGTGCGCCATAATTGCCATGACAGCAAATACCGCCGCTTATGGCAGTGAAATCATCAGGGGCGGGCTCGAGTCCATACCCTGGGGCCAGGTTCAGGCTTCACGCGCATTTGGAATGTCCGGTTTTCTTATGTTCCGCAGGATAATTTTTCCACTTGCAATCCGCCAGGCTCTCCCCGCCTACGGCAATGAAATTATACTCATGGTAAAAGCCTCGTCCCTGGCAAGCACCATTACGGTTATGGAGATGACTGGAATTGCAAATATGATCATGGCGGAAACTTATAGACCCCTCGAGGCCTTCATCGTCGCCGGCAGCTTTTATCTAGCATTGAACTTTATTATGACCCGGATTGTACAGGTCATCGAATGGCAGCTTTCCGCTAATCTGCGAGCTCCTAAAGCCACCGTCTAATTTCCCTATGAGGAACAGAAGAAGGATCAGGGGGAGGAAGAATAAGGTCCACTGATGGCCCTGCGTTGATGTTCTTCGGGGTGGATTCCGAATCGATATGGGTGGCGGAAGTTGAGTGACGACCTTTTTAACCTCGATCCCGGCCCCGACACAATTTTGTGTCGAGAGGCAGGGTGTGCTTTTGTTAGGGTTTGCTCTTGATAAAGATATCAAAATCGTATACAAGGGGGCCACCTGACGCGGTACTGGCAAAAATCACGGTCTGAAACAGAAGGGAGAATGCATGAGCCAATCGAACCAATCGTCCCCATCCAAGAATGCATCTTCAATGAACCGCCGCCAGTTTTTCCGTATCGGAGCGGCGGCAGCCGCGGCTTCACTGGCGATTCCGGCGCATGTTTTCGCGGCCGGGTTGAATGAAAGCCGTGTTCTGTCATTATATAGCGATCACACAGGTGAAAGGCTCAGCGCCTGTTATTTTTCGAAAGGCAGGTATGATCCTTCGGCGCTCGCTGAAATCAACGAACTGCTGAGGGATCATCGTAATGGAGAGGTGATCGAAATAGACCGGGAACTGCTGGATCTATTGTGGGAACTGGGTTGGCGGATCGGGAGCTGTGAACCGTTTCACGTCATTTCGGGTTACCGCTCGCCGGAAACAAACCGGATGCTTCGCGCCAGATCGAAGGCGGTGGCCAGAAACAGCTATCATATCCATGGAAAAGCAGTGGATGTTTACCTGCCCGATCGCCGTCTTTCCGAACTGCGCACCGCGGCTTTACGCATGAGAAGGGGAGGTGTGGGCTATTATCCCCGTCCCCACTTTGTACATGTGGATGTAGGTCCGGTGAGAAGCTGGTGAAGTTTATTTCCAATGGGACAAGGATTTGGGCCTGAGGGGGCGCTTTTCAAGAGCTTCTGCAAGGATCGAATCCCTGTTGTATATGTCCTTCCTGAAATGAACCGTCATCGTTTCATCCATCCAGGCCGTTCTGTACTGGATATGCACCGCAACCGGGGTGGTGAGAACGACGGTCTTTGTTTTTCCCCCTGAAATAGTTTCCTTGACAACCTCCGGAGTCCAGCCGGGTTGATTATTCAACAGGTACAATGCCAGTTCGAACGGTTTTTCAACCCGGATGCAGCCTGAACTCAAGGACCTGTCGGTTTTTTTGAAAAGCGCGGCATTGTTCGTGTCGTGAAGGTAAACATTGAATTTATTAGGAAACATGAACTTGATGCGTCCCATAGCATTGTGTGGTCCCGGGTCCTGCCTCAGCCTGTATTGAAAATTGCGGGGTGTCAAAGCGGCCCAGTCCACTGTGCTCGGGTCCAATTCCGGCGAATCTTCATCCCATCCGCTGAACACACGGATACGTTCCCTTTCCAGGTAGTCGAGGTCTTTTTTAACTTTCGGAAGTATATCCTTGACGGCGATCGTGTGCGGGACTGTCCAGTAGGGGTTGAATACCAGGTAACGGATCCTGTCGCTGAATACCGGCGTGCGGCGATAGTCGCGACCGACCACCACCTTCATGTTGATGACCGGGTATTCGTCTTCAATGACGGCCAGGGTGTAATCGGCTATATTCACGCTGACATGCGGGTTTTCAGGCTCTCTGGGAAGCCATCTCCTTCGCTCGAGATTGAGGCGGATTTGATGCATCCTTGAGTGTGCCGGAACATTCATGGCCGCCAGGGTCTTTTTGCCCGCTATTCCGTCCACTTCCAGCCCGTGCCGCGCCTGGAAGTTTTTGACTGCCAACTCTACTTTCTCCCCGAATTCATCGTTGGGTACATCTCCCAAAGCCAGGTCTCCGGTGATCTGGAGACGCCTGAGAAGAAGGCCGACCCGAAAGCCTCGATCTCCTTTCTTGAGGGCTTCCCCTTCTGGGATCGCTTCCCAGCCGCCTTCTTCGAGAAGCTCTTTGTATCTTTTGAAGGCTTTCCTCAGCAGTTGGTATTCCTCATGGGGCGGCGGAAGCGATTCCAGAAGGCCAAGCGGATCATCGGTTGCAAGAAATGAATCGAGGATACCGTCGATATTCCAGTCTTTTTTTGTCGACGGGAGCACCCATTCAGCGTGAACGGTTTCAGGATTGACTCTCCCACCGATCATGTGGGCTGCGTACATCAGAAAGGCGTCCGTAAGAAGCAAATCCAGATGTGTAAGTGCCCCCGGATTTGCAGGGCCGCCTTTTAGATGTTTAGTGATCAGCCGGTTAATTTCTTCAAAATGATAATCCCTGGGCTGCAGGCCCTCTTCGTCGGCCTCGGCCAGCACGGAAATAAAAATCTCCGTCCGGGGCAGCAAAACGCCCATTTCGGTCCATGCGGGTTTGAAATGACGGCGTTCATAGAAAGACGGGATGAGGGCGGCTCCGCACAATACCTCGTTTCTGCATACAAAAACATCCCTGTCAAGGGCGTTTTCAATGCTTCTTCTTATGAAATCAGAAACTTCTGTTTCCGAACCGCCACCGGTGGCCGAAGCAGTGACAGGTCCTGCCGTCAGCACACCCCAGACGACCCAAGCGAAAATGAAAACCTTAAAACATTTCATGAACATGTTCCTTGTGTCTTTTCCAGGTTCGAAAAGGGGAGCGCAGCCTTTGAAAAGGCAGCCCACCCGTTCCCGTCCAGTTATATCTAAGGCATTTAAGGATATTGAGTGGACAATCTAGCAGCGCATTCCTCTCTTTTTTACCCCGAGGTTCCCCGATTCCACCCTGTAGGCCATCTCGACCCACTCACACAGAAGAGGCCTTGTCTCCCTGGGGTCTATGATATCCTCTATGCCAAAAGCCTCGGCTGTTCTGAAAGGCGAGGCAATGGCACCGTACGTATCCTGTAGCTCTTTGAGACGTTCCTCCGGGTTTCGCGACGATTCTATCTCGGCGCGATGAGCCGCGTAGACTCCGCCCTCAGCCGGGATGTTCCCCCAGACTGCTGAAGGCCAGGCATAACGCCAGCTCAAGCGGCTGCCGCCTTTCTGAGCTCCCCCGGCTACACCAAAACACTTCCGAAGGTAAATCACTGCGATCGGCACGGTGGCCTGGACAATGGCAAAACTCGCCCGGACACCCTTTCGGATCGTTCCCATTCTCTCACTTTTTTTCCCGACTGTGAAGCCCGGCTGATCCACCAGGTTTACGATCGGAATGTGAAACGTGTCGCACATATCGATGAAACGTTGAAATTTCTCGGCAACATCGTAGTTGAACGAGCCGGCCAGGAACCTGGGGTCATTCGCCAACACCCCGACCGGATAGCCGTTAAGCCTTGCAAGCGCCGTAATCTGGGGTCTTCCCTGGTATTTCCCTATTTCGAAAATCGAATTACGATCGAAGACAAAATCGAGAATCCTTCGCATATCGTAGGTTTTTCGCCTGTCCCTGGGAATTGCGTCAAGTAGAGACTCCTCCCTGCGGTTGGCCTCGTCGCTTGACGTTTCGCTTCTCACAGGCATTTCCCACACGTTGGTGGGAAGATAGGATAAAAAGATCTTAGCCTGCTGCAGGGCATCCTGTTCATCTTCGGCCGCGTTGTCAACGACTCCCGTTTCCCTGGTATGGAGTTTGTACCCTCCGAGCTCTTCCTTCGAAAGTTCCTCCCCTGAAGCCCATTTGACAAGAGGGGGACCGCCGACGAAAACATGGGCCTTCTCCTTGACCATCACGGAAAAATGGCTCTGGACCATGTACATCGCCCCGAGCCCTGCCACAGAACCAAACCCGATCGACACCACCGGAACTTCGGAAAGCACCTCCACCCGATTTTGGGTGCACTCATCACCCGAGCTTGGGAGCTCTGTATAACCGATTTCAAGGATCTCCCTTATGGAACCCCCCGCTCCTTCGAGCAACCGAACCATCGGGACTTGAAACGTCCGGGCCATCTTGATGAAGTAGGCCCCTTTTTCTTTGTACATCCTGCCGACCGAGGCGCCTTTTATGGTGAAATCGTCCCCGTGGACTGCCACCCGTCTCCCGTCTATCCTTCCGATTCCCATCACAAAAGGGCAGGGGACCAAGCCCCTCAGCTTCGTCTTATCTTTTTCATCATAGGTGGGTGCTCCGGCAAGAACGCCCCGCTCATGGAATGTGCCCGCGTCGCATAGCAGGTCGATTCGTTCACGGACCGTCATCTTCCCGTGGTCATGCTGTTTTGAAACATGCTCTTCGCCCCCCATACGATAGGCGATCTGCTTCCTCCTGTTAATCTTCTCTATCTCATCCTTCCACATCCGTGTCTTTCCTCCAAGGCATTCTCGTATTTTTCTTTTCAAACAAGGCGGCCTGCAGGCCGATCCAGGGCCGAATCATTTTATCCGGTATTTTCGTATGAGCAATGGCTAGAATTTCGTCGGCCAGTTTGCGAGGTTATGTTCACTCATCCCCCTGCCTTTTGAGTCCCGGATGATCCTTAGGACCTGCACAAGATAGTTTCTTGTTTCCCTGGGATCGATGATGTCCTGAACGTAGTAGGCACCCGCTGCAGGATATGGAGACAAATCGCCGATCATGGCCTGAAGCGAGCGTTGCCGATCTTTACCAGGAACATTACCTTGCACTATTTCCGAAGCAATTTCCGGATCCATGAATCCGATTTCGGCAGTCGGCCAGGCCACAATAAAGTCCGGACCTGCACCGGGTCCACACATGTTGATACATGCTTTTCCGTAACTTTTTCGAACAATAATGGTGATTTTCGGCACTGTTGCCTGGAAAAGAGCCTGCTGTGCCCGAACTACCTTCGCCCCGACTTTTGCTTTTTCCGCCTCCATTCCGACCAGGTGGCCCGGCGTATCATGCAAAAAGATCATGGGAATGTTGTAGGAATCGCACAGGCAGATAAAGCTCGTCAGCTTATCCAAACCGTTTACATCCATTGCACCGGCACCTACCGCCGGATTGTTCGCTATGATACCAGCCACCTCACCGTTAATTCGAGAAAGACACGTGATGAGCATGGGGCCAAACTCCGGTTTCAGCTCCAAATAAATTCCCCGGTCAACGATGCATGCGATTATTTTGTGCATATCATAAGCACGTTTACGGTTTGACGGTAATATATCGAGAACAGCCTGCATCTTATCCGGTGAACCACTTTGTTGCGGCGCTGCAGGAGGCAGCTGCCCGTTGTTGTCCGGCATGTATTCAAGGAAATCCTGAATCATTCTGAAACATTCGTCCTCGTTTTCCACCACCTGATCGGTTATTCCTGTAAGACGGGAATGTACCTTCCATCCGCCCATTTCTTCTCCGGAATAAGTCTGACCCATGGCCCCGCTCAGTGCTCGGGGTCCTGAAACACAAAGGGAACTACCCTTGACCTGCACCACGAAATCGGCCAGTGAGGCCTGAAAATCGGGCACTCCGTAGCAGTCGCCCATTGCGGCGAATATAAAGGGCTGCATACGCAGGTGGGTATACGCCGGCATCAGTGTATCCATGCCTCCCCCGGAGAGGGTGCAAAACTCCTTCGCCCCCTGGCAGTCCGGCATTCTTGCTCCCCCAGACTCACCCAACCAAATAAGGGGAACCTGGGCCTTTTTGACCTGGGCTTTGAACTGGAGGACTTTTTTGAGATTTGTCTCAGCATTTGTAGATGCCAAAACAGTAAAGTCGTTGGCGATCAATCCGACCAGCCTTCCCTTGATGCGTCCGTACCCACAAATAACCCCGTCTGAAGGAGTTTTCTCTTCCATGCCCGGGACTGCAGAGTGGGCGAATATCCCCATTTCCAGAAAGGATCCTCTGTCCAGGAGTCTATCAATCCGCTCTCTGGCTGTGAGGCGGCCTTTGGCATGCCGGCGGGCTGTCTTTTCAGGGCCACCCATTTCCGAAGCCTTGCGTCGTTTTTTTTTCCATTCTTCGAGCATGCTGTTGATTTCCATCATCTACTCCCGTTCACAGCCGGTTTTATCCCACAGGCTTGATTACTTCACCACGCTTGTCTTTAATTGAAATGGGGCCAGCCTTTCTCTGAAGCATAACCTCCAGAATCAAGGCTGCAGCCAGGGAAACTGCGCCGACTATTCGAATCCCCAACCACGGAAACCCCAGACATAAGCCCCCCAAAAAAAGGATCAGCCGCGTCCGTTTTTTCAGGATACCCAAACGGGGCAAATATCCCTCCAGAGCATAGCTGATGCTTATAACGGCCAGGGCTACCAGAAAAAAGCTCACAAAGACATCCCACAAAGCCCCATGGAGCAAAATGGCAGGGTTTAAGACAAAGAAAAAGGGGATGAAGTACTTGACGAAGCCGAACTGCATTGCCTTAAAGCTTGTCTTCATAGGGTCCGCTTTGGCTATGCTGGCTCCGGCGAATGCGGAAAGGGCCACGGGTGGGGTGATGTAGGAAGCCATCCCCCAGTACATGATAAAAAGGTGGACAGAAAGCGGATAAAGCCCGAATTTGACCAGGGCAGGTGCCAAAATGAGGGCCAGAAAGACATAGCACGCCGTGATCGTCATGCCCATTCCGAGTATGAAACTTGTAATCGCTCCCAGCATCAGAAGGAGAGCGATATTGCCGTGAGCCAGGGATATGATCTCGGTGGAAAAAGAATGGGCCACCCCGGTCATCGAAAGCGCGCCTATAATGGCCCCGATTGCACACAGCAGCGCAACCAGCTCCGTGAGAACCCGGCCGGCTGCCTCCACGAAATTTAAGGCCCGCTGCCAGGTCAACCGCGTTTCCTTTCTCAGGTTGCATGTCAACAGCAGAATGGCGCTTGCCCAGAAAGGAGCCAACGTTTCCCATCGCATGTAAAGGAGCGCCCAGATCAAGAATATGATTCCGATGATGTAGAACCACCCCTCGGAGATGGTCTTCTTGATCGAAGGGAGTTCTTTTTTCGATAGACCACGGAGGCCCGTCTTGGCCGCAAAGGCATCGATCTGCAAAAAAAGCCCCCCAAAATATAGAAGCGAAGGAACGATCGCCGCAATGCAGATTGTCGAGTAGGGCGTTGCGAGAAATTCCGCCATTACGAACGCGGTAACCCCCATAATGGGGGGCATAAGGACGCCACCTGTAGAGGCTGCGGCCTCGATAGCCCCGGCATAATGGGGAGGAAACCCGGTGCGCTTCATGGTCGGGATCGTTATCGCTCCGGTAGTAATCACGTTGGAGATTGAACTCCCGCTGATACTCCCGAAGAAACCGCTGGCCATGATGGACATCTTTGCAGGCCCCCCCCTTAATCCCCCGAGCATCGAGGTCGCCAGGTCCAGGAAGAACTTGCCCCCACCAGTGGTTTGAAGCGCCACGGCAAAGATCATGTATCCTATCAGGATGTTGCCTACCACCCGCATCGGCAGTCCTACGAGTCCCTCGGTTCCCATGGTGAAAAAACCCACCAGACGGCGAAGATCACATGTGTATCCCTGAAGAAGCCCCGGCATGTGCTCGGCATACAGGGCATAGCTTGTAAAGAACAGACAGATCAGGGCGAAGCCGAGCCCCCCGGCTCTCCGTGCAGCCTCAATAACCAGGATTATGAGAACAAGGCCCAGAATATATGTCTGAACAGGCGGAATGATTTCCCAACCCTCCTGTATGATCTTGTAGGCATTCAGAAAAAGGTATATTGGAGCAACGAAGGTAACGCCGGCAAACAACAAGTCATACCAGGGGACTTTTTTATACAACAAGTCTTTGCGTCGGGGTGCGATCAGAAAGAGCAGCGGCAGATAAAGGGCAATTAAGAGATAGTAGTACCCGTCCCCGACCATAACGCCCAAGAATTCCATATGAAAAAGCTGATAAATGGCCACCAGGATCCCGAAAAACGAAAATCCCACAAAAATCCACCGCAGCGGTCCCTGCAATTCACGGAATCGCCCTGCGCTGCTCTTCTCTCCTTTTTTTTCGATGGAACCCATCCCATCCTCCGGTGTTCATTTTTGAGAAAGCCTGCATCCACCGATCAAAGGTCCGGTCCCTGGGCAGCCTGAACTCGGCGCGGATGCTGCTCAAGGACCGTTTGCTTCAATTTAAGCCGGCATAATTCTACTTCTTCCAATTCTTCAGTCGTTCAGTCTCATGTTCGAGAAGTTCCGCTTGTCTTTTTTCATGGGCTTCCGTCCATGCTCCGATCTCCTTGAAAAACTTAACCGCCCCTGGATGATAGGGACTCAAAAACGCTTCAGTCTCCAGAGCCCCTTCCTGGGTCCAGCGCTTCAGTGAGGGGTGCATGTCGCTGTAAATTTCATAGCCATTCCATATTCCCTTGGTTAATTTATAAACAGTCTCCTCGTCCAGGTCGGGATAACAGATCAGGCCATAGTAATAGGAGGCGATTTGAGCGGGATTTTCCGGTGTGGCACCTGCTCCCTGGGTGGCTTTGTATGGACGCAGGTAAGGGCAAAATTCTTGCAGTTTCGCCCAACCCTCCGTGTCTTCCTCTGGTGCCGGAAGCCAGTGGATACCATGGGGAGACGCCGCCAACTCAACGGCCTTGCTGGAATTCACAAGACAGTGAGCTGTGTCGGCCGCGCCATCGATGACCGCTTTCCAGGCGGCACCCCAGCTCGAGATATTCACTATTTTTACATCATCCCATCCAAGGCCGGCAAAAGCGAGGTAACCCTCGTGAAGGGATTTGCAACCAGGGCTCGCCGGGATAAGAGTTACCCTTTTGCCTTTCAAGTCACCGAGAGTTTCAATGCCGGAATTGCCGCGCACCATCATTCCGGCAATAGCCCCGGTCGGACAGGCATAGACCAGCCGAAGGGGCTGCGGCCCCCAGTCTTCAGCATCAAAGTCTCCCAATCCCATCAGGGCATAGTACTGTCCCGCTCCGGTAAAAAGGGACAGCTGCATCATTCCTTTTTTTAAGGGCATGACTTTGGCCATGTCCGTCCCAGCCGGGACAACCTTGACTTTTATACCCTCTTTTTCCTTGATGGCTTCCATCAAGCCCATGGAAGTTGCATATCCAGTTGAACCCACTGAATAAGTTGTACAACTCAGCACCTTGGATGTTTCTCCCGCAACACCGGTATTTGGTCCTAAAAACACCAGCCCAACTCCCAAAAAGATTGCCAGGATCGCCAACGTCAATGATCGTCTTCCATTCATTCTGATTTCTCCTTCCCGAACATGTTTGAGGATTTTGCTGATTGACCGAGGTTTAAGCGTTTTCTTCTTTCGACACCTCCTTTCTTTGCTTGGGTTCAGACCCATGCACCGACGCCTCTATTGTTCATACCGTTTTTCAAAAATCGGAGTCTTCCTCGTTTCCTTCGGCAAAGACCCGGGTTCCACGAATTCTATCTCCGGCCTTATTTTTATCCTGTGGTGTAGTTTCTCGCAGATCTTTTTTGAAAGCGCCGGCAGGGAATCTTTCCCGATATGTTCTCCGTGCTCGATCTTCAACTTCACCGGTGGAACAACCCGCGGCGGAGGTGATGTCAGGACGACCCTCATCTCTCCGGTTACATCTGGTACAAATTCCGTCACTATGTCCTTGATTGCAGCCGGATAGACATTGACACCTTTAACGATCAACATGTCATCGGCCCTGCCGATCAGCTTGGCCCTCTTTCCCTTGAAACCGCAGACAGGGCATTCCCCCGTGTAGATTTTGACGACGTCTCCGTAGGCATACTTCACGGCCGGGCAGGCCTCCCGCTCCAGGGATGTGTGGACCATCTCCCCCACCGCACCGTCCTGGTCCGCATCAACAGTCTCCTTGGTGATGGGGTCCACCAGGTCGTCGTAGCTGGTGCAGACATCCGGGGCGACAGCATGAAAACCTTGGTAGACATTTGAATCACAAGAAATTCCCATACAATTCCCGCATGGCGACCAGTAATCCCAACTTCTGCAACCATAAGCCGATTCCAGCTTTTCCTTTATCTCGGGGATGGCGATTCCGATTTCTCCGGTAGTCAAAAGACCCTTCAACTTGAAGGCACCGACATCCTTTTTTAGAACCTCGGGGGATTTTTTGATCAGAAATTCGGCAAGGGAAGGGGTGCAGGCAAGGTAGGTGGGCCTGGTCAAGTCAATGAATTTCAGCAGCAATTCGGTTCCGGCTCTGGCGTCGATGTCGATCGGCAGGGCTCCCAGTTCCCTCAGGCCCCACAGAGTCATTGTGGTTGCATATATTCCAAGAGCAAAGAAGAACACGACCCTGTCCCCTTTGCCTATTCCTGCGATCGACAGCCTGTGGCCGAGCTGTTTTCCAATAAATTCAATGTCCTTGCGGGTAAATGTGTAGCTGAATGTTGGAATGCCGGTTGTTCCTGAAGTAGTTCCGGTAAGATAAAGTTCATCAACCGGTGCACACAGGTGCATGCCGAATGGGTGGCCGTACTTCTCGAGCGACAGCCGGGCGCTTTCCCTCTCATCATCTTTTACCATAAAAATCGGTAGCTTGCGAAGATCTTCAACCGTCTGGATATCTTCCGGAAGCGCTCCGGCCTGATCGAATTTTTTCCTGTAGAACTCCGAACGGTCATAACAATACCGGAGCTGGACAGTCAGTTTTTTCTCCTGGTAATTTCTGATTTCTTCCTGTGACATGGAGTTGAATTCAGGAACCAGGTAAAAGTTTTTCGTCATCTTTGCCCTCCGAAATAATTACCCTTCTGATTTTTAAAAATTCTTTGTGTTTTACAAACACCATCGAAATAAAGTTGACGGCGTCGTAAAAAGCTGCTTTATGCCGTTTCGTGGCAGCTTGTCAGCATCGAAAACGTCGTCTCAATCAATTATTGCAACTGCCCGAACCCAGCCGGCGCTGGCTCCTTCGATCGTTACCGGGAAGACTGCAACTTTGAAACCGAAAGGGAATGGGATTTTGTCAAGATGTGCGAGACGCTCTAAGTGGCAGTATTCTTTTTCTTTTCCCAGGTAGTGAGATTCCCAGAACTGCTCTGAGTCACCCGCTTTCAAATCACGGATCATAGCGTCGAGGCTGCGGTCCCATCCCCAGGCGTCTATCCCCATGACTTTTATACCATGGTCTATCAGGTACAACGTTCCATCTCTGGTCACACCGGGATGCACATTTTCAAAACCTTCTTCTTCACGGTGGAGGTAGGCGTCGGTTCGGATGAGAACGATATCGAACGGCTTGAGGCTGTAACCCAGTGCATCGAGTGCCTTTTGTATGTCTTCTGCATCAATGCGATCCCCGGCTTTTTTATGATGAAAATCAAGCACGAGGCCATCGCCGTAACACCATTCGAGGGGGATCTCGTCAATGGTTTTCGCAGGCTTTCCCTCGCTTGTAGGGTGATAATGCCATGGAGCATCCATGTGCGTAGTATCGTGGGTGGTTAATGTTATATGCTCTATGGCGGCATATCGTCCTTCACGGAAATCATCCGTATTTATTCCGTAAACCGCGGCCGAGCGGCCGGCGCTTGCTTCGTGGTCCACGTACTGGATAGTGGGAGGCCTTCTGGATTTGTCCCTGGGGGTCAACGGTGTGCTCAGGTCTATGATAAGTGTCATCTGGATGGCCTCTTATGTTCAGATTCCGTGGGCATCCGTTTTTTCCCCATCCGGAGTAGCGCACCGGCAAGTAAAACGGCAACGGCCGAAGCGGCATGTACATAGATTGACGGCACGAGAAACGCGATTCCGCCAGCCGCAAAGTAAATTCGCCACGGGCCGTTAAGGCGGCCAAGCCCGTAGAGGAAGCCCTCGGTACCGGCTGACACCAGTACTATCCCCGCGACAGCCGCCGAAAACGACCACGCAACCGCAAGGGGCGGGCCGACGCCGACAAGGCATGGGTTGTAAACAAAAAAGAAAGGCAGTATGTAGGCTACAAAACCAAGACGAAGAGAGTAAACGCCGGTTTTCATTCCACTGGTTTCAGCCAGTCCTGCGGCCACGATGGAGGCGATTGCCACTGGAGGAGTTATGAAGGATATCATCCCCCAGTAAAGAATGAACAAGTGGGCCGCAAGAGGATTTATCCCCATGTCTATAAGGGCGGGCGCCAGAAGCAGCGCAAGTATTATATAGCAGGGAATCATTGTCATCCCGATTCCCAGGATAAAGCTGGCGGCTGCTCCCATGATCAAAAGCAGCGGAAGGCTACCCCCTGCTGTTTCAAGAAGGCTGGATGAGAAACTCTGGGCAACACCCGTTAAGAGGAAGGCCCCGATTATCATGCCGACCCCGACCATAATGGTCATAATTTCGGAGAGAACCCTGCCGCTTCCGTCCAGGAATCCCAGGATCGTTTTTGGGTTCAAAATTTTTCTGTTTGCCACACCTATTAACAGAATCAACAGGACGATTGAATAGAAAGGCGCGCGGGCTTCCTGGCGGAGGAAGAACAGAAAGTAAATCAGGGAAACAAATGAGACAATGTAGGGCCAGCCTTCTTTCAGCGTAGAGAATATTTGGGGACACTGGTCACGGGGCATTCCTTTGAGCCCTTTACGGGCTGCGAAGAAATCACTTTGCATACACAGGGCAAAAAAATATAAAACACTGGGAATTAAAGCTGAAAGACAAACGGTGGCATATGATACTTGAAGAAAATCAGCCATAATAAAAGCAGTGACACCCATGATCGGAGGCATCAACACACCGCCGGTCGAGGCACACGCTTCCAGCGCACCGGCATAATACGGAGGATACCCTCCTTTTTTCATGGCCGGGATTGTGAATGAACCCGTTGTAATCACGTTCGAGGTGGGACTGCCTGAGATGGAAGCGAACAAAGCGCTGCCAAGAATTGAAACTTTCGCCGCGCCGCCCCGGACATTTCCAAGAAGGCTCATCGCCAGCTTGATAAAAAAGTCCCCGCCACCTAATAGCATAAGAATGATCGCGAAAATCAGGAATGCGATCACAAGGCGGCCGAATACGTGGGAGGTCACCCCGAACATTCCCTGGTTACTCAAATAATAAAAGCCGACGAGCCTGGCAAAAGAATATTGCTTTGCCAGAAGAATTCCGGGAAGCGTGTGAGCAATGAGGGGATAGAGCGATGTAAAGCAAACAATGGCGGCGAGGGCCGGACCAGCCGCCCGCCTGACAGCTTCTATGACCAGCAGCCAGCATAAGACTCCGAGCCACAGGGCGGGCACCGGAGGGCGGATGCTCCACCCCCTTGTTTGGATATCCATGGAATAAGCAAACACATAAAAAGCACAACCACATAAAAGCGCGGCTGCACAAAAATCATACCAGGGAACTGATTTACCAAGCCCCTTCCTGGTCGCCGGCAACCAAATGAATACGGCCGGTAGAAGAAGAGCCATCAGTAAAGCCAGATACCTCTTGCTGTCCATCACCTGGCCGGCAATTACAATATTAAATATTTGAATTATAGATGCTGCAACCGCGATTCCAGCCGCGACTCTGACAAGTACTGCCGGGAAACCGGAAAGAGCCCGGTAGCGCGATGCCTGCCTTTTCATGAAGATTTTCCCTTACGAAGGCAAAGGATTTTCCTTGCATCTTCAGGCGAGGCGATTTCGAAACCGATTTCCCGGGCGATGCGGACTGTTCGTGCAACGAGCTGGGCATTGCTTTCCGCCGGGACTCCTTTGGTGTAGTAAATGTTGTCCTCCAAACCGACCCTGACCATGCCGCCCAGCAGCATCCCCAGTGTCGTCATCGGTAATTGGGCCGCTCCTATCGCGGTGACATTGAACATGCTGTCCTTAGGAAGCAACGAGCGGAGAGTGACGAGATTTTCAGGGGTCCCGGCAACAGCTCCCTGGTAAGCCATGTTTAAAACAAAATTTATGTAGTAGGGTTTTTCCAGCAGCCCGCTCTCGATAAGATGCTTGACCTCGGCGAGCATCCCGTGGTGATAGATCTCCATTTCCGGCTTGATGCCCCTGCGGTGCATCTTGCGGGCATAAAATTCGATATCCTGTCTTGAATTGACAAAAGGTGTCCCCGCCCGGGGGCCAACCGTTCTCAACATGGTACCCATGTTAAGCGAGGCCATCTCCGGGGCGGCTTCAAGGCAGGCGGCTTTCTGCTCGCGGTTCAGGTTGGCGCCGCCTCCTGTGCTGAATTGTATCACCATGGGGCATTGCTCTTTCAACCTGTCGGCGATATCCATGTAAACTTCCGGATCGCCTGTTGGTACCCCTTGAGTGTCGCGGGCATGGATGTGGGCGATTGAAGCACCCTCGTCATAGCTTCGGCGGGCCTCCACTGCAATCTCGTCAGGTTGTTCTGGAAGGTTGGGGTTGGAGGCTTTGCCATGCACGCCTCCAGTCAAAGCAACGGTGACAATCAGTTTCTCCATGACGATATCCTTTCCAGCGATTTTTATTTCCCTGTACGCACTTTTTCTGCAGCAAGTTCTTGCGCTTGATAAGCTTCCAGTTCGTCCGTCCAGATCCCGGCTTCTTTGAAAAATTTTACGGATCCCGGATGAAAAGGCATTGCACCAATGTTTCGGGTCATATTTTCAAGTTTCCATTGGGAGAGCCACGGATGAGCCGATTTGAAAATATCATAACCTTCGGCAACCGCCTTGACCACGTTGTAGACAACTTCGTCCTTTAACCACGGATAGCAGTAAAGCGAGTAGGACACACCGAACAACTCCACATCCTTTTCAAGCCCCGGGACTTTCTTCTGGGTTGCCGGGAACATCGCTGGGACCATTTTTTGAACACGCTTCCAACCTTCTATGTCCGAAGCGGGCATTTCAAGAAAGCGGCAGCCGTGAGGTCCGCTGGCCAATTCTTTAACTTTCGGTGAAAATATGGAACCAAGCGAGGCGTCTATGTCTCCATCCAGCACTGCCTGCATCGCAGCACCGAATCCCCCCACAGGCACTTTTTTTACATCCGCCCAGCTCAATCCAGCGAAGGCCAGAATGGCTTCAATTTCTCTCATTACGGTAGCATTTCCCTTTATATCAGGCAGTCTCCTGCCTTTGAGGTCTAAAACTGAATTAATGCCGGAATTTGCTCTTGCATAAAGACCCGGGACTACCACACTTCCCATGCATGCAATGCGCACGGGCTGCGGGCCCCAGTCAGGTGCTCCAAACTCATCCAGGCCTGAAGAGGCGAGGAAAGCGGTGACGCTGGTTGTGAGGCTGAATTCTGATTCTTCGTATTTGAGCGGTGCCAACCTTTCGATATCGGTTCCGTAGGGTTCAACCCTCCACTGCATGGGTGTCAATTTGTTGACGGCTTCACCAAGACCGCTGGCTACGGTGTGACCCGCCACTCCGACACCGTAGGACGTACATGCGATAACCTTTGGAAGAGATGAAGCATAAGAGGATGTTATGAATGCCATGGTTACAATAGAAATAA
>DSCZ01000493.1 GCA_011048855.1 Desulfobacteraceae bacterium
CCCCACGCAACGCTATCAAAACCCGAATTGTATGTCTAGCCCCTTTTTGCGAAAAAATATTTTTTCACTCCAACCGAAATCCTTGATAGACTTCAATCTGCGATAACGTGCTTCAGGGCTGCCCCTGCAGGATCCAATACTTCGTTGACGCCGCTCCGCCCTTCCAGTAACATTTGTGGAAATGCCTTCTCAATTTTTAATGAAAAATTTTTCTCATGTGGAAGAAAGACACCGCCTGGTCCTGGATGCGGTCAAAATTGTGCTGGGGGTCGCTGCCGTCGCATGGCTTGCGGTCCAGGGAACTCGGGCAATCGGGTATCACTGGCAGTGGTACCGGATTCCCCGTTTCATCGCCACACTGGACGCAGATGGGTTCACCCCCGGTCCTTTGCTGTACGGCCTGGGAATCACCCTGATGATCTGCGGAGCAGGCCTGCTTCTCGCGATGGCCTTAGGGCTTGTCACGGCGCTGTTCCGTCTTTCGGAGTCATTCCTTGCCCGGGCGGTTGCCAGGGTGTACCTGGAGTCCATCCGCAACACGCCGCTTCTCGTGCAGATCTTCTTTATTTATTTTGTGCTTGGACCGATATTGAATATAGACAGATTCGCGGCCGCCGTCCTGGCGTTGAGTCTTTTCGAAGGAGCGTATATTTCGGAGATAATAAGGGGTGGAATCGTCTCGATTCACAAAAGCCAGTGGGACGCTGCCTACACCCTCGGTTTGAGCGGCCTCCAAACCTACCGGTGTGTGATCCTCCCACAGGCCGCAAGGCGGATACTTCCGCCTCTAACGGGCCAGGCCGTATCCCTGGTAAAGGACTCGGCCCTTGTCAGCACCATAGCCGTGTACGATCTCACCATGCGGGCACAGGAAATCATCGCCGAAACCTACCTTGCCTTTGAAATATGGTTCACGATCGCCGCGATGTACCTGGTGTTGACGGTCGCGCTTTCCTTCACCGCCGGGCGCATGGAAAAGAAGCTGTGGATGGATGGACACCCGGAAGCCAGGTGATGATCGTGAAAGATGACAGAGTCGAAAATAAAATTATTATTACTGCAGAAAAAATCAGCAAAACCTACCCGAACGGCATCCGGGCACTGGTCGATTTCAGCATCCAGGTGGCCCGGAGGGAAGTTATGGTCATCATAGGCCCTTCGGGATCCGGAAAATCTACTTTCCTGAGATGTCTCAACGGGCTTGAAGAGATAGATTCGGGAACGATCGTCATTGACGGTATACCGCTTGACCGGAATAAACAAAACCGGCTGGAGATAAGGAAGGAAGTGGGAATGGTGTTTCAGGCCTTCAACCTGTTCCCCCACCTGACGGTTAAGGAAAATATCAACCTGGCGCAGAAACTGGTGAGAAAAAGAAATCAAAAGGAAGCCACGCGAATCACGATGGAACTTCTCGACAAAGTGGGAATGCCGGAAAAGGCGGATACGTTTTCCAATCATTTGAGCGGAGGCCAGCAGCAAAGGGTGGCGATTGCACGAGCCCTGGCAATGAAGCCTAAGATCATGCTTTTCGATGAGGCCACGAGTGCGCTGGATCCTGAGATGATCGGAGAGGTTCTCGAGGTGATGAAAACACTTGCCGGGGATGGAATGACCATGGTCGTCGTGACCCACGAAATGGGCTTCGCGCGGGAAGTCAGCGACCGGGTGGTTTTCATGGAGCATGGGCGGATCATCGAAGAAGGCCCCGCAGTCATGCTGGAGCGTCCGGTCAAAGAACGGACGAGGATTTTCCTCAACCAGGTGCTGTAGAAAATTTTTTGAGGAGGATGAAACCATGAAAAAATCAATTTTTACGCTGCTGTTGTCTCTTGCGCTTGCATGGTCCGCCATGTCTGCTCTTCCGGCCACCGCCGGAGAAATCCAGGACCGGCTGATCCAGGAAAGCACAATGGAACAGGTTTTGAAACGGGGGGTTCTGCGCGTCGGCATGTCTACTTTCAAACCCTGGGCCATGAGAGACAAAAACGGAGAACTGATCGGCTTCGAAATCGATGTGGCCACACGGCTGGCCCAGGACATCGGTGTGAAAGTGGAATTCGTCCCCACGAAGTGGTCAGGGATCATCCCGGCGCTGCTCACCGGAAAGTTCGACGTAATCATCGGAGGCATGGGCATTCTTCCCCAGCGTAACCTGAAAGTGAATTTCACCATCCCGTACGATGTCTCCGGCATGTCCATGGTCGCGCACCGGGAGATGGCTGCGGGCTTCACAAGCCTCGATGACTTCAACAAGCCGGATGTAGTGATTTCTGTTCGTCTCGCCGCCACGCCTGTGGCCGCAGCAAAAAAATACATGCCCAAGGCACAGATCAGGCAGTTTGACGATGAATCACATGCATTTCAGGAACTTTTGAACGGCAAGGCCCACGCTGTGGTCGCCTCTGCCCCCACCCCTGCCTATATGGCCCTGAAATACCCGGACAAACTATTTCTTCCAATGGATGAAACCTTCACGACTGAACCGATCGGGTTTGCGGTCAAAAAAGGCGACTTCGACACGGTGAATTTTTTCAATAACTGGATAACCGTCGTGAAGGCGGAAGGATGGCTCAAGGAACGTAAGCATTACTGGTTTGAAACGGTGGATTGGGAAGAGAGACTCAAATGAATCCGGGTCTTCAATTTTCACCTTTGTAATTTATTCCTGGTGGTTGGTTGAAAATCAAGAAGATAAAAATCACACCCCTTGACCTGATTCTCGGGGTGTTGATACTCGCGGGCGCGTTCTGGGTGTTCAACCGCATCTCCGGCACGCTTCACTATAAGTGGGAATGGTCCGCGTTGCCGCAGTATCTTGTTCGCTTCGACGAGGCGTCCGGCCGCTGGACCCCCAATATGCTGCTGCAGGGCCTGCTCACGACGATAAGGCTCAGCTTTTGGGGGACCATTGCGGCTACGATTATCGGGGCGGTGATGGGCCTGTTGAGAGTATCGAAAAGCCCTGCCAACAGGCTCTTTTCCAGCCTTTATGTCGGCATCATAAGGAACCTGCCGCCTCTCGTCCTCGTATTTATATTTTATTACTTCATAAGCGGGTACATCACCGCTTCCCTGGGGATAGACGATTTCATAGCCTCCCGTACCGATGGAGTCAAAAATATTCTCTCGTTTCTGTTCGCACCTCCCGGTCTTTTCTCAATCTTTCTTTCCGCACTGGTCACTCTTGCTGTTTTCGAAGGGGCCTATATCACCGAAATAGTGCGCGCCGGGCTGCAGTCCATCGAAAAAGGCCAGTGGGAGGCTTCCTACGCTCTGGGACTTTCCAGGTTCCAGCAAATGCGTCACATCATTCTTCCCTTGACCATTCAAAGAATTCTGCCGCCGCTCGCAGGCCAATTTATTTCAACCATCAAGGATTCAGCCATCGTATCAATTATTTCCATCCCGGAACTCACCTTCCAGGGCATGGAACTGATGTCGGCCACTTACCTGACCTTCGAGGTGTGGATCACCGTTACGGTGCTTTATCTGATGCTCACACTCACACTTTCACTGGTTGTGGAACGGCTGGAAGTTTATCTCAGGAGGGCTGAGGCTTGACCGCTTCGCTCGACTGGGTCTTAGTTTTCGTCCCGGAAGCCAGCTTGTTGATCATGTCCGCCTGGTAGGCTGCACCGAAACCATTGTTGATGTTCACGACGCTGACACCTGAAGCGCACGAGTTCAACATCGCAAGAAGTGCGGCGACCCCTCCGAAGCTGGCGCCGTAACCTATGCTGGTGGGAACGGCGATCACCGGCACATCGACCAGGCCTCCGATTACCGAAGGCAGAGCGCCTTCCATCCCCGCCACCGCAACGATGCAATTGGCGCTTTTCAAGGTTTCGCGATACGCTAACAGCCGGTGAAGACCCGCCACGCCAACGTCATAGAGCCGTTCCACGCGGCTGCCCATGACTTCCAGCGAAACTGCAGCCTCCTCTGAAACCGGAAGATCCGAAGTTCCGGCGGATGCCACCGCCACCAGCCCCACAGGTTCCGATTGTGATCGACGGACCTCCACCAGAGAGCAAATCCCGTGATAACAAGCCTCGGGCACGGCTTTCTTTACGGCATCGGCCGAGGCTTCGGACGCTCTCGTGCATATAACATTCGGGTTCAGCGCCGCAAGTCGAAAAAAAATCGCCGCCACCTGCTCCGGTGTCTTGCCCTCCCCGTAGATCACCTCGGGCTGCCCGTTGCGAAGCCCCCTGTGATGGTCGATTTTAGCGAACCCGATATCTTCGAAGGGCAGCTCTTTCAACTGCACGAGGACATCTTCGATCGTGATTTCCTTTCTCTCGAGCCTCTCCAGCAAGCCACGAACATGGTCAGGATTCATAAAGACCCTCCCCTTCTCCTGATGATTTTTTGCGTTCCAGGCGCGCCGATTCCTTCCTCGTCCATCCTGCCTATCTCTCTCTCGATATCAGATCCTACGGGCGGGCACCCGGGCAGGAACCGGCCGCGGCCGCGCAGGCCTGCAGTGCAGTTTCCCAGCAGAATCGTAGCGTCGTCGACCAGGTCCGGATCAATATTTTTCCCAAGGACTATTCGAAGGCTCCCCTCTTTCCGGTCCTCATACCGGCGCCCCTTCTGCTTCAAAAATGCCATCACCGTGGCGCAGCAAGCGCTGCATGCGTCTCCCTCCATGATCTTGAAACAAGGGAACATGGCCGCGATGTTCTCGGGCACGGCCCTGGCGAACGGGCTTCTAAATGCCTTGAGTGCATTCAAATCCACATCGAGTGCGGATATTTCCTCCGGAAGATCGACGCCTGCCTTCTGCGCCGCCAGAAATACATGGGGGACCTCCCGCCAGTGAATACCCATGATATAAAGAGCAGCCATCTCAGCCGCCAGGACATTTCGAGATGCCAGCACAAGGCCCAGCGGTTTAGGGTCTCCCATGGAGGGCCCCATACCTTCCATGGCAACAACCCCATCCACCACGACAATTCCGGGCCGCAGCACACTGTAAAGATCGGCGATCGCCCTTTCGAGTGTCTTCCAACGGTGCCACCGCTGGAAGCGTTCTTCCTCGGCCAGATGGTGAAAACGCTGTTTTTCGCGCCGGAGCAGGCATCCTTTCAGATTTTTGATTCCCAGGCTTGCGACCGTGTTCATATGGGATTTCATCACCGGCACCGAAACCAGCAGATCCGCTTCCAGCGCAATCGAAGAAAGCCTGACTCCGTCCACGGCCATGGGGTCTTTCACCGCAACATGAACCGGTTCACCTTTATCAAGATTCACCGGCAACCCCCCCTCCTGCCTGGCTGCAGCCTCGATCCCCGCAGCCTTCAGGGCCTCGGAAGCATCCACACCGGCTATGGCACCGTCGCCTACGAGGACTTTCGCTGCACCGGCGTCGCGGAAAAAGCGGATCGCGCCTCTTACCGTCTCGCTGTCCGTGACGAGGCCGGTTCCGATCCGCTCGGCAAGGAAACCGGCGTTCGGTTTCACGAGAACCACCTTGTTTCGAATGCCGGTCGGATCCGGCGAAACTTCTTCGAGCGCCTGATAAACCATGTCTGCCGGCGCCCCGCCGCCACGGAGAGCCACGCGCGAGGATAAATCACGCGACGGACTTTTGTCAGTCAAGCTTGCAGTCCTTTCCAGTGCATGAAATTTAAAAATGACGGCGTCGTAAAAATATAAGTTCCACCGTCTTTTCCCGACGTAAGTACGCGGCACGAAAATCCGTTCGGAAGGAATTATCGGGCATCTGTTGTTCTTTTGCAATCCAATCTTGATGAAATCGTAAAAAGTCACAGAACCGTCATTCCGGCGCAGACCGGAATCCAGAAGTTCTTGAATTTACGGGATCCCGGCATGACTCCCGCAATCCTCCCTACAGGGAACCCTGTGAAAAGAAGTTGAAAGAAACGCTCGATTTGTGTATACAACTGCAGACCTCGATTCAACTTGCATGCGCCTCTATCCTAAATTCGACCGGACAGTTTATCGGCGGGGTTTTTTTTGAACACTTCCGCTCATCCCGAAAGGAGAAAAGTTTGTCGAATCCAAAAGAAAGCATCTTGGCCGAAGTCGATACACTTGCCGATGATCTGGATCAAATAAGCCGGCTTTTATACGAAAACCCTGAAACCGCATACACCGAATACCAATCCTGCCGCCTGTTGTGCAAATTCCTCGAAGACCACGGCTTCAGCGTCAAAAGCCCAGTCGGCGGGCTGGAAACGGCGTTTTACGCAGAGACTGCCAAAACCGGTACCGCCGGCCCTAAAATAGCATTTCTGGCTGAGTACGACGCACTTGAAAAAATCGGCCACGGGTGCGGCCATAACATGATCGCCGCCATGTCCCTCGGTGCCGCGACGGCGCTTCGAAACGCCTTTCCGAACCTTGCCGGGTCGATCGTGGTCATCGGCACACCGGCCGAGGAAGGAGGCGGCGGGAAAGCCAGGCTCGCCGATGCGGGAGTATTCGAAGCGGTTGATGCCGCGATGATGACCCACCCGGGTCACGATAACCTGCCGGGAGAGAACACCCTGGGCCGCATCAAGGCCACAACGGAATTTTTCGGCCGCACCGCCCATGCGGCAGCCGCCCCCGAAATGGGTCTCAACGCCCTC
This sequence comes from Desulfobacteraceae bacterium, assembly GCA_011048855.1. The sequence continues at coordinate 6,603 of DSCZ01000493.1, forward strand.
GATGCCATGGTGGGGGCGTATAACAACATATCTGCGCTTCGGCAGCAGACCACGGACGATTCGCGGATCCACGGCATCATAACGCATGGAGGCGACGTGCCGAACGTGATACCTGACTACACGTCGGCGCTTTTTTATATACGCGCCGGAACAAAGGAAGTGCTCGACAGGTTGTTTCAGCGGTTCCAGGACTGCTGTAACGGAGCTGCCCTCGCAGCAGGCTGCCGATGTAAAGTGGGGATCAAACCCCCTTCCCTTGATCCGATCAAGCGCAACCGGACGCTCGAAAGCCTGTGGGCGGAGGAAGCGGCTTTACTGGGACTCGAAATTATTGAGAAAGACAAACCTTCAGGCTCAACCGATCTCGGAAACCTGAGCTGGATCATTCCTGTCATTCAGCCGTTCGTCGCAATTTGCGACAGGGAGGTCGCGCTTCATTCCACCGGTTTCGCGGATGCAACAAGGAGCCGGAGAGGCAGAAAGGCGATGCTCGACGGCGCAAAGGCTCTCGCCATGTGCGGCCTGGATTATCTGTCATCACCGGAGATTCAGAAAGCCGTACGGGTGGAGTTCGAAACCGCCGCCGGCCGATGAATTTGCGGCCCGGCGGGCCGCCCGGCTGACGTCCTGAAAAAACCTTAACCGTAGTGAAAGGAGGATCGAGATGAAAACAATGAAGTCAGGCGCGATGTGGCTCTTTATGGTTTCGGCGATTTTAGTTCTAATGTCCGGATCGGCCTTCGCGGCCGATAAAGTGATCCACGGTGCGGCATCCGAACCGCGATCGCTGGATCCCTATTACCATTCAGAGACCCCCACAAACTCCATGAACAAAAATATTTACGACTGCCTGGTGGATTTTGACTCCGAACTCAACATTGAACCCGCACTCGCTCACAAATGGGAAAATCCCGACAACCTCACCTGGGTGTTTCACCTGCGAAAGGACGTCAAATTTCACGACGGCACGCCCTTCACCGCGCACGATGTCAAATTCTCGATAGAGAGATGCAAAACCTGGGAGAAATCAGGTTTCAAGGCCACTGCAGGTCAAATTGAAGCCGTGGAAGTGATCAATGACCACACCGTCAAAATCACAACAAAGCAGGCGTTTGGAATTCTGCCAAGAAAACTCGCCCAGATCATGATCATGTCCAAGAAGTTCGTCGAGGCGGCTGAGAACGATGAGTACCTGACCGACCATGCCGTCGGAACCGGTCCCTACAAGCTCAAGGAGTGGGTGAAAGGCGACAACCTCACGCTCACCGCGAACGAAGACTACTTCCGCGGGGCCCCGACAATAAAAGAAGTCGTTCTTAAACCCTTGACCAATGCCCCCACCCGAACCGCGGCACTGCTATCCGGGGAGGTTCACGTCATGGACGACGTTCCGGTCCGGGACGTCGACCGCATCCAGGCGGCCAAAAATGTATCCGTTTCCTCCCGCCCGAGCTTGAGGCTCATCTACCTCCAAATGGACCAGGATCGTGTGGACAGCCCCAAGATCGAAAGTCCCACCGGCAAAAATCCGCTCATGGACGTCCGGGTTCGGAAAGCTCTGTATTACGGCATCGATGAAGATGCCATCGTCACGCACGTGATGAACGGTTTCGCCGTACCGGCCGGACAGCTTTACCCAAGTTCGGTTTTCGGCTATGACGACACGATCAAACGCCCCCCCTACGACCCGGAAAAAGCCAGGGCGCTGTTGAAAGAAGCCGGCTACCCCGACGGATTCGGCATAACGCTGGACTCCCCGAACGACCGGTACGTGAATGACGACAAAATCGCCCAGGCCATCGCGTCCTCTCTCGCCAGAATCGGTTTGAAGGTAAAAGTCAACGCAATACCGAAAAAGACATTCTTCCCGATGACCGACAGACGGGAAACGAGTTTCTTCCTGATCGGCTGGTCCTGCGCGGACGGAGATGCAAGCGCCTTCCTGGACGGAATCGCCCACACCTATGACCTCGAAAGAGGCTATGGCCGCTACAACCGGGGCCGTTACACCAATTCCAAGGTGGATGAATTAATCGAAGCGGCATCAGGAATCGTGGACGCTGAAAAGCGTCTCGAGTACATGAAACAGGCTCAGAAACTCATTCTCGAGGATCAAGCGTTTATACCTCTCCATTTCCAGGTGGATATTTACGCAAAATCCGATTCGCTCGACTGGGAACCACGGGCGGATCATTATATATGGTATTACGACATGAAATTCAAATAATCGTAATGAATCCGGGCCGCGGATGCCCGCGGTCCGGTCCGTTTTCCCGGAGGTGACCGAGCCTAATGTTAGGCTATCTGATCAAGCGGATACTTCAATGTTTCGTGGTTCTTTTCTGCGTCAGCTTTGTCGTGTTCGTCATCATGTACCACAGCGGCGACCCGGTGGAAATGATGCTCCCGCCCGAGGCGACCCAGATCCAGGTCCAGGAGCTGCGGCGACATCTCGGACTGGACCGCCCGTTCCACATCCAGTACGTTTCTTTTCTCACGAACGCCCTTCGTGGAGACCTCGGGAATTCATTCATTTTCAACAAGCCCGCCGTCGGACTCATCGTCGAACGAATACCGGCCACGCTCGAACTGGCGGTTTCGGCGATGCTGCTTGCGGTGATCATCGGGATTCCCGCAGGTATGTATGCCGCTGTAAGGCCCGGATCATGGCTGTCCAAAACGATCATGTCCGGATCCCTGCTCGGCATCAGTCTCCCGGTGTTCTGGCTTGGAATCCTGCTGGTGCTGATTTTCTCGGTTGTACTGGGCTGGCTTCCCAGCTCCGGTCGGGGTGAAACCGCCGTATTCGCCGGTATGCGCCTGGGGTTCCTTACCAGGGACGGGATTGCGCATCTGATCCTGCCTGCAGCCACCATTGCGGTTTTCCAGCTCGCATTGATCATACGCCTTGTTCGGGCGGGCATGATGGAGGTGCTGCTGCAGGATTTCATAAAATTTTTAAAGGCCAAGGGGGTCAGTGAAGGACGGTTGATATTCGTCCATGCGATGAAAAACATCATGATTCCGGTTGTCACGATCGTCGGGCTTCAACTCGGAAACATCATCGCGTTCGCCATCGTCACTGAAACCATATTCGCGTGGCCCGGGATGGGCAAACTGGTTATCGACTCAATTCACGGCCTGGACCGTCCCGTGGTGCTGGCCTACCTGCTGATCGTTTCGTTGATGTTCGTGGTTTTAAACTTCCTGGTGGATGTGGTTTATACCTTTCTGGATCCCCGGATCAGACTGAAATGAGATTTTATCGATGAACCGCCGTGCACTATTGGAATTCTGGGAGGAATTCAGGGAAAGCAAAACCGGCATCGCCGGCGGATTGATCACCGCACTCTGCCTGTCGGCCGCACTGCTCGCACCGGTTGCAAGCCCCCAGGACCCCTACGACCTTTCCCAGCTCTATCTCCAGAACAGTTTCATGCGGCCGACCCTGTTTTCCAACTGGAGTTATGAACCCTTCATGCTGGGGTCGGACGGACAGGGACGCTGCATGTTCAGCGCGATCCTTTACGGGCTCCGGATTTCCCTGTACGTCGGGCTTGCAAGCACCATCATCTCCGCGGTTGTCGGCACCCTGCTCGGGTTGGTTGCAGGCTACTCCGGAGGAAAGACCGATGCGCTGATCATGCGTATCGCGGACATTCAGCTGTCCTTTCCGGCCATCCTGATCGCTCTGGTTATCATGGCCATATGGGGCCAGGGCCTTTTCAAAATCATCATTGCAATCAGCGTCGTCAACTGGGTTTTTTACGCCCGAACCGCCCGGGGCAGCACCCTGTCCGAGCGGGAAAAGGATTATGTAGATGCAGCCAGGGCGGTGGGGGTGTCGCCCGCGATTATAATGGTACGCGAGATTCTTCCCAACATCCTGGCGCCGATCATCGTCATCGCGACGGTCCGGATCGCTCATGCGATCATTCTCGAATCCACGTTGAGTTTTCTGGGCCTGGGAGTTCCGATAACCGAGCCGTCACTCGGCAGCCTGATAAACGAGGGCTACAACGTGCTTTTCAGCGGATACTGGTGGATCACCATCTATCCCGGAGTCGGACTGATGCTGATCGTTCTCGGAATCAATCAACTGGGCGACAGGCTCAGGGACGTGCTGAACCCGAGGCTGAAACGATGAACACAAAAGACACCCGGAATCGCACGGTGCTGGAAGTTACAGGGTTGAAAACCTATTTTTTCACCCGGAAAGGGATCGTAAAAGCGGTGGACGATGTGAGTTTTTCCCTCGGGCGAGGTGAAATCCTGGGGCTTGTCGGGGAATCGGGCGCCGGCAAGTCCATCACCGGCTTTTCGATCCTCGGGCTGATAGACGAACCGGGAAAAATCGTGGATGGCCAAATCCTGTTCGAAGGGGAAGACCTCCGCGCAAAGACCGAGCAGGAACTTGAAAGTATACGTGGAAACCGCATATCGATGGTGTTCCAGGATCCCCAGACGAGCCTGGACCCGGTTTTCACGATAGGCTACCAGATTGTGGAAGCGCTCAGGGTTCATAGCAAAATGCCACAGCGCGGGGCGGAGGAAAGGGCCGTAGAGCTGCTCACCGCGGTCGGCATCGCCAGCCCGGAAGAAAGGCTTGGCGATTACCCCCATCAGTTTTCGGGAGGTATGCGGCAGAGAGTGGTCATCTCGATAGCCATGGCATCGAATCCCTCCCTGTTGATCGCGGACGAACCATCCACAGCCCTGGATGTAACCATACAGGCACAGGTGCTGACGCTCATGCGCAGGCTGGTGTGGGAACATGAAACCGCCATGATCCTTATAACCCATGACATCGCGCTCGTGGGCCAGTTCTGCGACTCGATATGTGTGATGTACGCCGGGCATGTCGTCGAACGGGGCCCCAAGCAAGCCGTAATCAGAAACCCGCTTCACCCTTATACCCGTGGACTTATAAAATCGATCCCGGGCCGGCAGCAGAGAAGGAAACGGCTCGATCAGATCCCTGGCATGATGCCCAACCTGATGGATCTTCCTCCAGGCTGCCCGTTCCGCCCGAGGTGCAGCATGGCGACCCCGGACTGCGGGAAGGAAGTGTCGCTGCTGGAATTCGAACCGGCCCATTTCGCCGCCTGTGCAAGGGGGAGGAGTTGACAGTGAATTCGTCGAACGATCCTCTGTTGAAAATTGAAAATCTTACGAAGCACTTTCCTTTGCAGAATAGCATCTTCGACAAGATGGTGGTCAAGGACCGGAGGATTCAGTTGATCACGCAGACCGTGCACGCTCTAAACGGGGTAAGCCTCACGATAAAAAAAGGGGAAACCCTTGGCCTGGTCGGCGAGAGCGGCTGTGGAAAATCAACACTTGCGAAAACCGTCATCGGGCTGCACCCCCCCACCTCCGGCAGGATATGGTATGGCTCCAGGGAAATCGCAAACCTCAGAGGGCGTGAACGCAAACCTTTTCAAAAAAAAATTCAGATGGTGTTCCAGGATCCCTTCTTTTCGCTCAACCCGCGCAAAAAGGTGATGCATATAATCGGCCAGCCGATGGAGGTTCACCGGGTTGCGCGCGGTGAGGCCAGGAAGAAGCGCGTGATGGAACTGCTCGAGAAAGTCGGAATGGATCCGGCTTATGCGTTCAGGTATCCGCACCAGTTCTCAGGAGGTCAAAGGCAGCGGATCGGCATTGCAAGAGCCCTGGCATCGGACCCCGAGCTGGTGATAGCGGATGAACCGATTTCGGCGCTGGACGTATCGATCCAGGCCCAGATTTTGAACCTGATGATGGAATTACAGGAAGACCTGGATTTAACTTATTTGTTTGTCTCACATGACCTGTCGGTGATCAAGCACATCAGCAGCCGGGTTGCCGTGATGTACCTGGGATACATCGTGGAAACAGCATCTACCGAGGATATATTCGCATCCCCCAACCACCCCTACACCCGGATCCTGTTCTCGGCGATTCCTTCCCTGGACAGCCTGGAATTCGTCGACGGCCTGGGAATCAAGGGGGAAGTCCCAACCCCGATAAACCTCCCCTCGGGCTGCCCTTTCCACCCGCGATGCCCCGATGTGTTCGACCGATGCCGCAAAGAGATGCCAGGGCTGAGGGAAATCGCACCGGGCCGCTTTTCCGCCTGTCATCTGAACGACGCCTGAATCATGAAATCCCGGGGACGGTCAAGCCGCCTCCTTCTTCCTGGCGCCGTACATTAAGCGCCGTCGCTGGGCGGAAAGCTCCGCCTTGCGAAGCCTGATGGACCGGGGCGTCACCTCTACAAGTTCGTCGTCACGGATGAAATGAATCGCCTTTTCCAGATTCATCCTGGATACCGGAGAAAGCATGATGTTTTCGTCCTTGCCTGACGCCCTCATGTTTGTAAGTTTCTTTTCCTTGCAGGGATTGACGTCGATGTCGATATCCCTGTTGTGCTCCCCCACGATCATACCTTCATAGACGGGGTCGCCGGGAACCACGAAAATCCTTCCTCTCGGCTCCAGCCCGAAAAGCGCATAGGCAACGGCCGCACCTTCACGATCCGCAACGATTGAACCGGTGCGGCGGCTGGGAAAATCACCGCGGAATGCTTCGTGGCCGGCAAAAAGGCTGTTCATGACCCCAGTCCCCTTCGTATCGGTCAGAAATTCATCTCTGTAACCGATGAGAGCACGGGAAGGAACGCTGAATTCCATCCGCACGCGGCCATCCCCCCTGTTCCCCAGAGAGGTGAGATGTCCTTTGCGAATCGAAATTTTTTCGGTCACAGCCCCCATGAATTCCTCGTCGCATTCGATGAACAGGTTCTCGATCGGCTCGAGCTTACTGCCGTTTTCCTGTTTGAAAATCACCTGGGGCCTGCCCACGCAGAGTTCGAACCCCTCCCTGCGCATCGTTTCAATCAAAATGGCCATCTGAAATTCGCCCCTGCCCCTGACGATGAAACTTTCCTCCTCCTCGCCCTCGCCCACCTCGATCGCCACGTTTCGAAGCGTTTCCTTGAAAAGCCGCTCCCGTATTTTGCTCGCCTGAACCTTCTGCCCTTCCCGGCCCGCAAAGGGAGAGGTGTTTGCGAGAAAACGCATCGCAACGGTCGGTTCATCTACATGAATGCGTTCAAGCGCCTCGGGGGCATCCACCGTGCAGACGGTGTCGCCGATTTCCACGTCCTCGATGCCGGATAAAACAACGATATCTCCCGGCTCCGCCTTTTCCACGCTCTTCATATGCATTCCATCATAGACCTGTAGCCTCGAGACCCTGAGCGGGACCGGACGACCTCTTCGATTGATGCAGGCAAGAGAGTTGTTTGCCTCAACGAAGCCGTTATGGATTTTACCCACCGCCAGGCGCCCGAGGTAATCGGAATAACCCAGATCCGAAACCAGCATCTGGAATGGTTTTTCGAGGTTATGTATCGGAGAAGGGATATGCTCGATTATGGCATCGAAAAGCGGCTGGAGGTCCATGCCTGCTGAATCGAGGGAAGTCTTGGCTATTCCGTCACGGCCGATCGTGTAAAGCAAGGGGAAGTCGAGCTGTTCTTCGGTTGCATCCAGATCGATGAAAAGGTCGTAAATCTCGTCAAGAACCTCGTCCGGGCGGGCATCCTTCCGATCTATCTTATTTATGATCACGAGTATCTTCAACCCTGCATCCAGGGCCTTCTTAACCACGAAACGGGTCTGGGGAAGCGGACCTTCAGATGCATCCACCAGGAGGAGCGCACCGTCCGCCATGGACAGCGCCCTTTCCACTTCGCCTCCGAAATCCGCGTGGCCGGGCGTGTCTATGATGTTGATCTTGACCCCTTTCCACATGACCGAACAGTTTTTCGCCGAAATCGTGATTCCACGCTCCCGCTCGAGATCCATCGAATCCATCAACCGCTCGACCACTTCCTGGTTATCCCTGAAAAGGCCGCTTTGCTTCAACATGCCGTCCACCAGCGTTGTCTTTCCGTGATCGACATGTGCTATGATCGCAATATTACGCAATGTTTCGTTGGTTTGGATCATTATTTCTCACCTTATAACACATTAAAACAAACTTAAAATCAAAAAAGCCCAACATATAGATCGGGGAGAATCAATATAATCGATTAATCTAATCATTTTTCAGGAGAAAACAAGACGGGAGGGCAAAAACCATTTACGTACTCCCCCCAGTGCAGACGGAATGAAAAACAGGCGACACCGACGCCAACGACGAAGCTATAGCGTTTCCACAATTCCTCCGTTAAGAGGCGGGGCGGGGAGCGCGGAACGGAAGATTCATCGGGGAGAAGGGGTCTCCTGCGGGAGACTTCAGGGAAAAAGCCAACGCTTTCAGTAAAATCAAATTCCGCTGGGCATTTCTTCATCGTGATTGCAAACCGCTCCCACAGCCCGTTCCGGAAAGGTTCTCGTGGAGAACTACGAAATATGAAGGTTCCGTTCCGGGATGCCCGGCACACCTCGTCCCCTACTCCGACCTCCGGCTTCTGACTCCTGACTTCTCAGCAGGTGCGGGTCAGGTCAAAACTGCGTTTCGACACTCCAAAAACAGGCGATACCGACACCAACGACGCCGCCGATAGTAAAGGTCAATGGAAACGGTCGAATGGAAGCCGGCCGGCGGAATCAAACGGAAAAGGCTCAAAAGGAGAACGAAACCGGATTCCTTCAAGCGCCAGGGCCTCGGCCTCGAGCGCCGTGGAGATTCTCATGCGTTCAAGTTCAAGGGTGTTTTTGATCCAGATAATCCGCGCCGACTTTGGATCTGAAACCCCGGCGCTTAAAAGCCCGCAGGCGATCCCGTCCAGATCGCTCTCGCAGATGATCGGGACCCTGCCTTTTTCGGGCACGGTCGCCGTCACACAGTTGATGCGCGTCTTGACCGGATCGATTTTATCAGCCAGCCTTCGAGCACAAAAATCCGCCGTCCCCACCCCCAGGGCATTCCCCTCGCTTTCATCGGTCAGGTCCCGTACGTAGATCCGCCGAAACCGCTGCACGGGCGGCTCGGGAGTCGCCTGGTTGTAAATGCGTCCCGTAACGTTTGAGTCCATGCCGCTGCCGCTCACGTTCTTTCCCATCTGATCTACGATTAAAAGATCGGCGTTATCGAAAGGCACTCTGCCCATCAGTTCCCGGGCCCGCGCAAGGAGTTTCGGCTCCATATAAGAGAATTCAAGCGGATCCAATACTTCCAGCACCGCGGTTTTCTCCAGCCGGTTTTCCACGAGCGCAATGCCACACAGTATCGGCAATTTTTCAATGATCCGCGAAGATATCTCCCTCACTACCTTCTCGAAGCCGTGCTGAAAAAACTGTGCATGACTCTGTTCGGCGCCGGCGTGTTTTCCCATGCCTATGGCAAGCATCTTCAGAAGTCCGCTTTCGACCTCGCCGCGGTAACTGGTGTGAGGCTTCACGCGGTTCACCACGATGACCCAGTCGGCGTTCGTAAAATCCTCCCCGACCAGAACCGGAAGGCCGAAAGACGTCTTTCCGAGATCCCTGGTCCCCATGTTGCTGAGGATCGGCGCGCCCATGGTTTCTTCCGATATGCCGAGCCTCGCGAGCAATCCGGCCTGCCCGGAGGAGGTCGCTCCTCCATGGCTTCCCATCGCCGGGGAAATATACGGCTCCGCCCCCAGGGAACGCAAAAAATGAACCGTATGCCGCAGCACCGCCGGCATATCCGTGATACCCCTGCTGCCGCCGGTCAGGGCCACTTTCTGTCCCGGCTTGACCTTTTTCGAAAGACCGAGCCTTGAAAATCCCAGGTCCAACCTTCCATAGATGTCCTTGAGTTCGGGAGTGGGTATATCCTGGCTGATCAAGGCGACCTGCGGGAGGGCGACAGGATCTAGAAGCGGTTTTGGCTGCTCGACCGGCCTTCTATCTTTGTGCTGCATCACCCCTCTTTTCCTTTATTCCTTTCAATCACCGTCCACAGGGCGTGGTCCCGGTGTTTCAATCAAACACCTGCGCACCTCCCGTCTCAGCACTTTGCCCACGGCGCTGACCGGCAGTGAAGAGACGAACTCCACCCTTTTCGGCGCCTTATGCCTCGCGAGGCGGGACTTGCAGTAATCGATCAACTCAAGGGCGGAAACGCTCACACCTTCCCTGGTCACCACCATAGCGCATACGGCCTCGCCCCAGTGTTCATCCGGAACGCCGGCCACGGCGGAATTGGACACCGCCGGATGCGAATTCAGGCAATTTTCAACTTCGGTTGCGTAGACGTTGTACCCCCCGGTGATAATCATCTCTTTTTTTCGGTCCACCAGGAAAATATATCCATCTTCGTCGCTGTAGCCCAGGTCGCCGGATTTCCAAAAGCCTGTGCTCGTAAAATTTTCCTCTGTCAGTTCGGGATTCCGGTAATATCCCTGGATGGTATTGGCGCCGCGGATATAAAGTTCTCCTTCGCATCCGGGGGAAACAGGGCGTCCGTCATCGTCACAGAGCAAAATCTCCTGGCCCGGAAAAGGCCGGCCCACGCTCGCCAGACGTTCCGCCTGCCGGCGCGAATCGACGCCGTGATCCTCCCTGGCCAGAATAGTGCAGGAAGGCCAGCATTCGGTTGAACCATAGCCCTGGACGAAGACCCGTCCGAGGCGGCCCAGAAGCATTTCCAGTTTCGAAGGAGATATCGGGGCACCTCCATAACGGATCGTTTTCAGACTCGAAAGGTCGTACTTCTCGGGCAGGTTAATATCAAGCATCCGGTAAAGCACGGTAGGAACGGTGTAGATCAATTCTACGCCCTCCTGCTGTATATACCGGCCCATCTGTTCCATCTCCGCCCGGTTGAGGGTAAACAGGGTGCCCCCTTTCAAATGAACCGGAATCACGACGGATCCTGACGCCGCATGGTTGATCGGCGAAAAAAGCATGGCCCTGGGATGCGGAAAGGGTACGGTGTGCAGGTAATGGGCCGGGTTCATGCCCCAGGCCCAGAAGTTCGCCGGGGTATACATCGCACATTTTGCCAGCCCCGTGGTGCCGCCGGTAAAGCGCAGCACCGATATATGAGAGGAGGCGTCGTCCCAGGCAAACTCCGCGTCGACTTCCGCATCGCTCGCCTGATCCACAAGGTCCCAGAAAAAATACAGCCCAGGACGCTTTTCCTGGAAACCATCCATCGATATGACATCGATGCCCCGTTCAAGCAGTGGTTCCAGCAGGTCCTCCAGGAACCGTGCCTCGAGAAAGACGACCTTCGGCAGTACATGGTCGATCTGCTTCAATTGCTCCGAAACGGATTCGCGGATATCGATCCAGGCCCCGGTGACGGGACATTTAAACATCCATGGATGGAAAAAGGCCACATGGTCGTTTTCCAGAATATTCGCATAAACATCGCCCTGCCCGAGTCCGAAACGGGAAGCGAGCATATGACTGATGCGGTTTGTCAACAGGTGCATCCGGCGGTAGGAAAACCGTCTGTCCCGTTCCAGGTTGACGACCGCAGGCCGGTCCCCGTATTGCCGTGCGTTCTGAGCTATTATCCTTCCCAGGTTTACGAGCATTTAAGCGCCTCTCATAGTCCCCCGGTCATCAAATCAGTCCCGCGCAAAAACCGCGGCCACACCCTGGCCTCCTCCCCCGCATATCGTTTCAAGCCCCAGCTTGAAACCGCCTCTCTTCATTTCGTGCAGGAGAGTCACCAACCTCATAACCCCGGTGGCCCCTATGGGATGACCGAGCGAAATGCCCGAACCGTTCAAATTGATTTTCCGATCGTAGTCTTCTTCATCGATGCCCATCAATCGGGCATCCGCCAGAAGTTGAACCGCGAACGCCTCCTGGATTTCGAAAATGTCGATGTCATTTATGGCGAGGCCGGCTTTCGCAAGTACCTTTTTTACTGCTCCCTCCACGGCGGGATACGTCAGCGTCGGATCACACGCCGCCCAGGCCCCGGCAACAAAGCGGGCAAGCACAGGAAGCCCCCTGCTGAGTGCAAAGGACTCCTCCGCCAGAATCACCGCACCGGCTCCGTCATTTTCCGATGAAGAGTTTCCGGCTGTACACACTCCTTCCGGATAGACGGTCTTAAGCCTGGAAAGTTTTTCCAGGCTTGCATCCTCCCTGGGTGTCTCGTCTTTCTCCAGGTACAGGGCTTCGCCTTTACGGCCGGGATAGGCCACCGGCACAACCTCTTCCGCGAACTTTCCGTCCTTCCAGGCTGCAAGCGCCTTTTGATGGCTCCGAAAAGCCCACCTGTCCGCTTCCTCCCGGCTTATTCCCTCGGCCCTGGCGGCATTTTCGGCCCAGCTCATCATGCTGTTGAGTTCACCGTAGCGTTCGATCGGCTGGGATTTCACCCGGGCACGCTGTATACGGTCGAAAAACGGAATTCCCCACATTGAAAGAGCCCCGTGACCCCTGGGCATGAAACCCCATTTAGGGTCGACCTTTCCTCCCAGGCCCCATCGCAGGTCACCGGGGATGTACATCTCCGCCCGGCTCATGCTGTCCATCCCTGCAGCCGCCACCACACGGGCGTTTCCGCTCATGATTTCCATCGCTCCGAAAATCACCGCATCCAGCCCTGAACAGCACCGCCGATCCAGCGTCACCCCCGGAACCGAGTCAGGCCAGCCCGCCTCCAGCAGGGCGACCCTGGCCCCGTTTGCACACTCTCCACCCTGGTATGACTGCCCGGCTATGACATCGTCCACGACCCCGGGATCCAGCCCTGCACGTTTCAATGCTTCGTTCAATACCGCGGCGCCCATCTTTTCAACCGGAACGTCTTTGAGACTTCCACCAAAAGCACCTATAGGCGTCCGCACACCACTCAGCACCACCACCTGTTCCATAATCAATCCACCTTCCGACCACTCTCCGGAGACTCACTCCTTTGCAGTCATAATCTCGAGGATCCTCAGAAGTGCAACATCCCTGTCGCGGGTTCGTTTTTTTGCGTTCCCATCTTCCCAGGAGAAAAACCCCATCCCCGTTTTTAAACCGAACCGCCCCTTGTCCACCAGTTCCCGGAGGATTCCGGCCGGTTCGGTCCGGCGGTCCAGGTACGGAAGCAGGTAATCATGGACCCGAAGCGTAACATCCAGGCCGCCCAGGTCCGCACGCTCAAAGGGCCCCATTAAAGGCATTCTGAGGCCGAAACTGTACCGGACGATTTCATCCAGGTCGCCGGGAGAAACGACGCCATCCTCGACCAGGGCCAGGGCTTCGCGCTGAAGGGCATGCTGGAGCCGGTTTCCGACGAAACCGGGAATATCCCGGTTGATCCGAACGGGCCTCTGCCCGATTTGTCCAATCACGGCGACGACCCGGTCAATGGCCCTCCCGGAGGAGGCGCTGCCTGGAATCACCTCTACCAGAGGAACAAGGTGGGCGGGATTCCAGAAATGGGTTCCCACGAACCGCTCAGGGTGCTTGAGGCACCCGGCCAGTTCATCGATGCTGATCGCAGATGTGTTGGTACAAAAGAGAGTTTTTTCACCGGTGAGGCCTTCCAGGTTCCTGAACAACTCCTGCTTTATCCGGATATCCTCCGGGGCGGCTTCGATCACGATCTCCGGGATCTCGTCCGGAAGATCGTTCATCGTCTCGATCATTCCCAGTATCGCATTCTTCCGATCCCGGGTCATCCTGCCGAGATCCACGAAAAGCTGTAAATCTTCCGCAATGTATTCGAGCGCGGTTTTCAAGACCCCTGGCACCGGATCGTACAGGCCTGTCATGAACCCGCCCCGCGCGAAGCAATGGGCGATCCCCCGGCCCATAGTCCCAGATCCCACAACCAGCACATCCATCGACGTCACTGCCTGGACTCCTTTCCGGCCGGGATATTCAAAATACCGCGGGCCTCCGCAGGAGTGGCAACTTCCCGCTGGAGAAGACCGGCAAGCTCGACCGCCCGCTCAACGAACCGGGCGTTGCTGTCAGCCTTCACACCCCGTTTAAAGTAAATATTATCCTCGAAACCGACCCTCACGTGCCCCCCCATCAAAAGGG
>DSCZ01000047.1 GCA_011048855.1 Desulfobacteraceae bacterium
GCGCTATTTATAGGATCAGGTTTGTGAGGGCCCGGCTTGGTACAAGTTTTGCGGACTATTCAACTCGAATTTGTTTTCGCCCGGGTGCAAGGTCATAATGACGAGATGGCTTTTATCCGTCGGGGCGGATTTGCCACCAATCCATGAACGAATGGATCGGCCGTGGTTTCAGGTTGATCATACTATGAAAAGTTGAAAACAAAGGGGAAGGAGGCAGCGTTGGAGGATAACAAAATCAGACCCATCTGTCTTGGTGAACCGGCTGACATCAAAAAAAACGGTTGTCTTATCGGAAATGTGGAGGCCCTTGTGGATGTGCTTCAAGTGGTCTTTGATAATGCCTATTCCGGCATCATTCTCTGTGACAAAAAATCCCGGATCCTCTACATAAACCATTTTTATGCAGAGCTGCTTGGCACCACCAAAGAAAAGGCCATTGGCCGGCATATCAAAAAATATTTTCCGTGCTCTAGGCTTCCGGGAGTCTTGAAAACCGGGCAAATGGAGTTGGGACGCCGGTGCAGCCTTCGCTCCAACCTGGACCTATTGGTGAATCGCATCCCGATCGTGAGCAACGATGAGGCTGTGGGGGTGATTCTCCAGACGGTATTCAAGAATTACGCGGAAATTCATGAATTGATGACACGCATGAGCCAGCTGGAGAGGAAAGTGAATTACTATAAGCGCGGACTCGACAGCGTGCTGACGGCCACGTACAATTTCGATTCCATTGTCGGGCGGAGCCCCCGGCTGATCGAGTCCAAATCAATGGCGGCCAGATATGCGGAGACCGACGGGTCGGTGTTGATCCTCGGTGCCACAGGAACCGGCAAGGAGCTTTTTGCCCATGCCGTGCATATGGCAAGCCCTCGCAGCCAGGGGGCATTCGTTTGTGTCAACTGCGCCGCAATTCCAAAAGAATTGATAGAATCCGAGCTTTTCGGCTATGAAGCAGGAGCTTTTACGGGGGCCCGACCCAAGGGCAAATCCGGAAAAATCGAATTGTCCGACGGCGGCACCCTTTTCCTGGATGAGATCGGTGACCTGCCCCTGAGCGCCCAGGCCAAACTTTTAAGGGTGCTCGAAACAAAAGAGATCGAAAAGCTCGGCGGACTAAAAAAGGTAAAGGTCGATTTCCGTCTTGTGGCCGCCACGAATAAAGATCTCAGGGCGATGATAAGATGCGACGAGTTCCGCGAGGACCTTTTTTACCGTTTGAACACCATGTGTGTGGAAGTCCCGCCGCTGGCGGAGCGTCCTGAAGACATACCGGTTCTTATTTCGCATTTTCTGAAAATCATGGGAAAGTCTTCGTTAAAAATAGGGGAAAGGGCAATGAGGTTGCTCGAAAGTTATTCCTGGCCGGGAAACGTTCGAGAACTCAAGAACGCTATTCAGAGCGCGGTCAGCCTGGCATACAGTGGTAAGATTCACACTGAGGATCTTCCGTATGAAATACGCTCGTTTAATTCCAGCCGCAAAAATCAGGTACTGCTGAATCCACTTTCAAAAGAGGTGGGGCTTTACGAGAAAGGCGTGATCAGCAATACCCTTTCGCGGTCAGGAGGTAACATGAGCCGGACAGCACGCATGCTGGGTATTTCCCGGTCGACACTCTATGAGAAATGCCGTGCCTATGACATACGCTACTCTTGAAGTATCCGGCCCGCAACCGTAAAGTTCGAGGTACTCCAGCAGATGCAACGGGAACCAGGGATTTTCAGAGTATATGCCCCGTTTTTGATTGACCCATTACCTTCAGCTCCAAAAAGTGTACGGAAAGCCGTACATATCCGGAGTTCAAGACAATTTGAGAATCAAGTGTTTTGTAGCGAAAATTTGATCTTTCAAAAAAGCACACATGGATGGTTTTTTATAACTCATAAAATTCGGGCAATTACCTGATTCATTTTGCAAGCACCAAGTTATATTTTCGGTTCGGCATTTTTTTTGCTTAATAGCAGCTAGTGTGCACAATTTAAATACGGATCCCGTTGTCTAGTGTTTCAAAAATTTCAGGAGGGAAAATATATTATGGGTGTACGACGTGTTCAGAGAAAGAATTTTATCGTCCCCCGCTGTACCGGAGCCTGCCCCGCGGGGGTGGATGTGCCCAGGTACATCCGTGCCGTAAAGGCAAGGAGATATGACGAAGCAGTGGCTGTGCTGCGTGAGAAGCTCCCGCTTCCCATCGTATGCGCCGATGCATGCTTTGCTCCATGCGAAGATGTCTGTGCCTACAAGCAGATGGGTGATCCCATTGCGATTCGGGCCATAAAGCGGGCGGCCGTGGACAAAGGTGGGGATGCATGGAAAAAGAATCGGAAAATCGCGGCCAAGACCGGAAAAAAAGTCGCCATCGTAGGCGCAGGTCCGGCGGGGCTGACCGCTGCATACTACCTTGCGGGAAAGGGACACGAAGTCGATCTCTTCGATAGTTTCCCAAAGCCTGGAGGCATGATGCGATACGGGATTCCCGATTACAGACTGCCCACCGAACGCCTGGAAAAAGACGTTGAAGCCATTATGGAGTCGGGCGTGGTTTTCCACGGTAACAAGTCCATCGGGAAGGACGTTACGCTGGATGACTTGAAGAAAGACCACGATGCGGTATTCCTCGCAAGCGGAGCGAATGGAAGCATCAAGATACCGGTCGAAGGCTCCGATAAGGAAGGTGTGCTCTGGGGCTGGGATTTTCTGAAAGATGTAGGTCTTGGCGTGAAGTTCGATCTTAAAGGAGATGTAGTCGTGATCGGCGGGGGAAATGTGGCTATAGACGTGGCTCTCACGGCGAAAAGGCTTGGAGCTGAACGGGTCCAGATTTTCTGTCTGGAAAGCCGCGAGGAAATGCCTGCGCACGATTGGGAAATCGCCCGCGCAGAAGAGGAGGGGGTGTTAATAAACAACTCCTGGGCGCCCAAAAAAGTACTGGGAGACAATCAGTCGACTGGAATAGGCCTGATCAAATGCACCTCTGTGTTCGACGATGCCTGCAACTTCAATCCCGCTTACGAGGAGGGGATTTCTTACAAGGCGGATGCTGATTATGTGATTCTGGCTGTAGGCCAGAGAGCTGACCTGGATTACGTGAAAGGCGTTGGAAAAGTAGATGCCGCTGGAGGTCGCATTCAGGCGGCTGAAGACACCCTCGCTACCGGAGAGCCGGGAATTTTTGCCGGGGGAGATGTGGTTTCGGGACCGGACTCCATAATCGGAGCCATCGCACACGGTCGGAAGGCGGCCTCCTCTATTGATTCCTATCTCGGCGGCAACGGCGATATCCGCGAAACGCTCGCCGAACCCGAAGATGATGTTCTGCTCGAGGATTTCGTGTTGAAGACGGAACCCAGGAACGAAATGCGGCTCTTGAAGCCCTGGGCCAGGTCTTCCGGATTCGAACAGGTGGAAATGGGGCTTGCCGAGGATAGAATCGAGGCCGAAGCATCGAGATGCCTATATTGCGATGCACGGCAGTTCGCGGTGGTGCTTAACACGGATTACTGCAAGGAATGCGGCTACTGTTCCGAGGTTTGCGGGGTGGAAACTTTCGGCCAGGCCGATTTTTTCAATGCCAAGGGCTACCGTCCTAATGAAGTCAAATCTTCCGACTGGTGCGTCGGATGCGCTAAGTGCTACTTTTCATGCCCGGACTTCGCAATCGATATCGTTGAAGTCATCGCTTGAAACAGAGGAGGTTTCTGATGAAGAGATATTTGGAAACAGGCAATTTTGCAATCACCGAAGGGGCGATAATAGCTGGATGCCGTTTTTTCGCCGGGTACCCGATCACCCCGGCGACGGAACTGGCCGAGGCCATGAGCCACAGGCTTCCCCAGGTCGGTGGTTTTTACCTGCAGGCGGAAGATGAATGTGCCGCCTGTCATATGTGTATAGGAGCGGCCCTGGGTGGATTCAAGGCGATGACTGCCACTTCCGGTCCCGGCTATATTCTTTACGCTGATCCATATGGATGGGCGCTGGGGTGTGAAACTCCGATGGTGATTCTCAACTCCGGGCGGGTCGGTCCCGTGAGCGGAATAACCGGGGCGCCCGGGCAGGGCGAGTTTTACCTGATGCGTTATCCGACCCAGGGTGGAAACTTTGAGGCGATCTGCCTTGCCCCCAACTCGGCCCAGGAGTGCATGGCCATGGTCGTCGAGGCGTTTTACCTTTCGGAACGTTTTCGGATGCCTGTATCGGTGCTGGCCGATCAGCTTATCACCGACGGCTTCGAGGATATCAGTGTTCCTGAAACCGAAGAAGAAATGAAGGAAATGGGTTTTCGTATCTATCCGAGGAAGGTTTGCCAGGGGCCTGAATTTTATCCCGCCACGGATGCTCTGGACATCCCACCGGTCGTTCTTGGGCACAACACCGGGGCGATCTGCTCGGACTGGACTCCTACCGAGGAGGGTTATGACATAGAAGAGGTTGAGGCCCACCACAAGCACGCATACAGATTGATCTACAAGGTCCGGAATCACACAGACCTTTTCAATCACCATTATGAAAAGAAGTATATGGACGACGATCCTGATTTGGTAGTTGTTTCCTACGGAAGTCCGTCCCGGGTGGTCAACACCTCAGTCGAGAAAGCCCGCTCCCAGGGACTCAAGGTGGGTTCTTTGAGACTGATCAACATCTGGCCGTTCCCCGATGAACTTTTTGATCTGAATACCAAGTACCTGTGTGTGGAACTCAACTGGGACGGGCAGCTTGTGCGTGAAGTCAGGCGTGCGGCTTCTAAGGATTCCGACGTTCATTTCCTGGGGACATGCGGGGACCTTCCGACTACCCCGGATCTGCTCGAGTCCTATGAAAAACTCCTGAAGAACGAGCCCCTTTCACGCAAGGGCTGGATATTGGAGGCATGGTGATGGAATATAAATCATCCGAATTGATAGACAGGTATCTACGTACCAGGAAGATCCCCAGTACGGCATGTACCGGCTGCGGGTTGGGTATGAATCACAAGATCGTCGTAACCGCGATCGAAGAACTGGGGCTCGAAGATAAAGATATTATCTGGGGTACCTCCATCGGTTGCGCCGGGCGTCAGACATTCGCAACGTGGAAGGGAGACGGCTTTGCAGGAACCCATGGCAGGGCGTACGCAATCGCCAGGGGGCTCAGGATAGCCCTCCCCCCGGAGAAGAAAATAATCTTGACCGTAGGTGACGGGGATGCTTTCGGTATCGGGCTGATGCACCTTATCCATGCAGCCAGATCGAATGCGGACATGACGGTGATCGTCAACGACAACCTCGGATACCAGTCCACCGGCGGCCAGTACGGATGGACGACTCCCCAGGGAAGCCACACTGACAGCAGCCCTTACGGCATGTTCGAGCACAACTTGATGAGCGACGGTATGGATGTGCTGGAAATTCTTAAAGGGGCCGGCGCCACGTTTCTTGCCCGGCACGTTGCGATGGACGGCGCGTGGGCCGTAGAGACTGTTAAAAAGGCTATTTTAAACAAGGGGTTCTCTCTCGTCCATATGCCCTATCCCTGTCCCACCAATTTCGGTTCGAGGGAATTGAACACCAGAAATGCAGTCACCATTTACAGGTGGATCCAGGCACATGCCGCACCTCTGGGTGAAGAAAAGGCCGATACTTTCTGGGCATGCGGTATATGGCACGATGCGACCAACTCGAGGCCGGAGTTTCATGAATTTATCCATGAGACGGTCGAGAAGATCAGGAGGACGGGAAGCTTATGAAAGATCGAGTCGAAATAGTTGCAAGCGGTTTCGGTGGACAGGGTGTGGTCCGACTTGGACAGATCATAGGCGAGTGCGGAGTCAAGCAGGGATTGCATGTGGCTATGTTGAAAAGTCATGGTACGGAGATGCGGGGCGGCTACGTGCGAAGCCAAGTGGTTTTGTCCGAAAAGATAATCGACAGTCCCATGTGTGAATCGCCGGATTACTTCATCGCGTTGTCCCTTGCGGCCTACAAGCGTTTCAAGGATACCGTGCCGGAAGGCGGCGTGATAATCTACGACCCGGCGTTCGTCGACGAGGTGGACAACAGCCTCAAATGCGAGCAGATCCCTTTTCCTGCGAAGGATCTGTCGATGGAGAATTTCAACAATGCATTGTTCGCCAATTCCATCGTTCTGGGTTTCTGTGCCCAGACGATCGACGGGCTTAAAAAGGATGTGATGCTCGAAAGTCTTCTCCATGTCATCCCCAAGTTCCACGAACGGAACAAACAGGCTTTTGACTTGGGATACAGGTACAAAAACTGATGTATCGTTTGCAGTCCCATGAACAAAGACTCAGGGACCGCTTTGGCCGAGACACTCTTTCAGAGCGAATTCGGAAGAGTGTCTCGACATAAAAATATTTCAGGCCGATAGGGAGACAAACCATTATGATCGAACCTACCATCAAATCCTATATCGACCATAGAGCCGCCAATTCGCCGGAAAAGGTTTTTCTTATTTCTCCGGAAGCCGGGTTGGAACTCACTTATTCCAAGCTGAAAACCGACAGCGAAATTCTTGGAAAACAAATTGCAGCCCTGGGACTGAGTAAGGGCGATAAAGTCTCTTTCCTTATGACGAACGGCTATCAGACGGCCAAGATTTTCCTGGGGGTTATGTATTCAGGCTTCGTGATAGCCCCCCTGAACCTTCTCGCTCAGCCGTCCCAGCTGGACTACGTGATGGATCATTCGGACACCAGGCTGGTGTTTTTTACCGAAGACCAACGGGAAAGAGTGGAAACCGCCGCCGCGAAGATCGATCGTGAAATTATACTTGTCCCGGTGGACCTGGATGCGGAGGATGTATTTTCCCCGGACAAGGACCTTTCCGGTATTTCGCTTCCAGAAGTGGACAAGGATGATGATGCTCTGCTGCTCTATACATCCGGGACTACCGGGGTGCCCAAGGGGGCTGTCCTGAGCCATAAAAATATGGTTTCGGGAGGACTCTATACGGCTATGGCCCATGAACTGACCTCTGAAGACAGAGCGCTCTGTTCTCTTCCCCTCTACCATATAAACGGAGAGGTGGTGACGGCGGTTGCTCCGTTGGTGAGCGGCGGAAGCGTGGTGATGCCCTTTAAATTCAGCACTTCAAATTTCTGGGAATATATCAGCGGGTATGGCTGTTCGTGGTTCAGCGTGGTGCCCACGATTATCGCCTACCTGGTCAACTCAACGGAAATCGAAGGAATGGGCTATGATCTCAGCGGGGTCCGGTTCGGCCGGTCTGCGTCCTCCGCACTCCCGCCTTCGCTTCACAGGGCTTTCGAGGAGAAATTCGGTATCTCCATCGTTGAGACCATGGGACTGACCGAAACGGCGGCGCCCGTCTTTTCCAACCCGATGGAACCCTCGAAGCGGAAATACGGCTCCCCCGGAAAACCCGTTGGAAATCTCGCGAAGATCGTGGACCTGGAGGGAAGGGAAGTTCCCCGCCGCACCGAAGGGGAAATCATGATCAAGGGCGACAATGTCATGAAGGGCTATTACAAGGCTCCGGACAAGACGGCCGAGGCTTTTACAGCTGACGGGTGGCTTCACACCGGTGACTACGGCTATATGGATGAAGACGATTTCGTTTTTGTCACAGGGCGCATCAAGGAGCTGATAATCAAGGGGGGGGAAAACATAGCCCCCAGGGAGATAGATGAGGTTCTCTACAAACATCCATGCGTTCTTGAAGCCGCTGCGGTGGGTGTCCCTGATGAATTGTACGGGGAAGAAATCATGGCTTGCATCGTTTTGAAAGATGAGGCTTCTGCGACCGACGATGAGATAATGATCTACTGCCAGGAAAATTTGGGAAAATTCAAGACCCCTAAAATAATAAAAATCGTAAAAGAGCTTCCGAAAGGGCCGTCGGGGAAAATACAACGGCTCAAGCTGGTTGAACTGTTCAATGAGGGAAAGGAGAGCAATAGCTGAAAAATGAAATGAAAATTACTGACATCGATCTTTAATATATTGTTTTCTGCCTCTGACTGCGCGGATAAACGAGAACCGGAGTATTTAAAATGGCTGAATTTCTACAGTATTTGCCGGAGGCGTTTTCGATCACCAATCTGATCACCCTCGTGCTGGGCGTTATTGGAGGGCTTCTTCTTGGTGCAACACCGGGATTGAGCCCTACGATGGCCGTCGCCCTGCTGGTCCCGTTCACCTTTCACATGGAGGCCGCAACCGGCCTTATCCTTCTGGGGGCTGTCTACACCGCCACCGTGGCAGGGGGCGCTATATCAGCGATTCTGATAAAGATTCCCGGAGCTCCAGCTAACATTGCCACACTGCTTGACGGATACCCGATGGCGGAACAGGGCAAGGCCCAGTCCGCGTTGTATATCTGTTTTATAAGTTCTCTTGTGGGCGGCATTTTCGGCATGATCATCATGATTATGTTTACGCCGCCTCTGGCGCGGATTGCGATTCAGTTCGGGGCGCCGGAAATGTTCTGGATCGCGATTTTCGGAATCACCATCATGGCGGGGCTGTCGTCCGGATCAATTGCCAAGGGCCTGATCGGAGGGATGTTCGGGGTATTGATCAGCACGATAGGCTACAGCCCGGTGCTGGGAGTCCCCCGTTTCGTATTCCATGATGTGCTTACCGGAGGTGTTGCAATTGTTCCTGCTTTGATAGGACTTTTTGCGATTCCGCAGGTCTTCTCCATGGGGGAAAAACTGGGGATCACCTATTCACGTCCTAAATACAAGCCCGAAAAGGGTGTTTTGATCAAGACTATCATCGCAAACCTGAAAATGGTCAAAGCTCTGGGCATCGGTTCATTGGTCGGGACTGTCATAGGTGTCATCCCCGGCGCGGGCGGGCAGGTAGCGGGGTTGATTGCCTATGACCAGGTAAGGAAATTCGACAGAAATCCCGAAGACTATGGCAAAGGAAAGCCGGAGGGGGTGGCCGTTTCGGAGAGCGCCAACAATGCGATGGTGGGACCGTCCCTGATTCCGCTGCTGACCCTTGGGGTTCCAGGGAGCCCGACCGCTGCGGTTTTGCTCGGAGGGCTTCTAATCCATGGACTTTTCCCGGGACCTGATCTTTTTATCAAACATCCCGACGTGACCTACACTTTTATAGGAAGCCTGGTTCTTGCGCAGATTGCGATGTGTGTTTTTGGAATACTCCTTTCACGATATTCTTATCTGGTGATGAGTGTTTCCAACTTATACATGGTGGCCGCCGTCACGGTGTTGGCCGTATACGGCACCTACAGCGTGCAGAACAGTTTCGATGACGTTATCGTGATGTTCGGTCTCGGAACCGTGATGTACATCGGGAGCAAATTCGGTTTTTCATCGGCGCCTGTTGTGTTGGGAATCGTACTGGGACCTATTGCGGAAGACAATTTTCTCAAGGGAAAAATGATCGCCGAAGCCAGCGTCGGGGTCTGGAAGTACTTTTTCACCGGTTATGCGAACATAATCATCATATTGCTCTGTGTCGGATCGATCGGGTACAGCATTTACGGTGAGGTGAGAATGCATCGAAGAGGCAAAAGAAGTCGGGAGGCTATGTCGTGATCAATAGAGATACAATCGTTGCATTATTTGTGCTGGCTGTAACTGTTGCTTTGTATATATCATTATCGGCTTTTAATCCTGATGCTGTTGTTTTTATCCGGGTAATAATTTTTGCCATCGGTGCATTGGCAATGCTTCTGCTTGTTCAAAGCCTGCTTTTAAAACGGCGGATGGGATGGCGTGGTGTAGGCCAGAGTTCTGCTGTAGATAAAAAAGACACCGATTCCAGGAGTGCAGGGTTCGCTTGGAAGCCTGTTAGTATTATTTTCATTTCAATATTGGTTTATTTCTATGTAATGGAATTTTTAGGTTTTTATGTTTCCGCGTTTTTCTATTTTGTGGTCATAGTTTTTATCCTAGATTTGCATAACGTAACAATAAAGAAAAGTTTAATCAAAATAGCTTCAGCGTTTATTTTTACTTTAGTTATTTATGTTCTTTTCAACATGATTTTGTTAGTTCAGACACCCAGAGGTATTCTAATTTGAAATGGACTTTTTTTTGAGTGTCGACGTCCAGTTGGTTGTTAACCGTTAATGCAAGACAAGGAGGTAAAAATGAAGTTGAAAAATAGTTTAGGGATTTTGGCGGTTGTTGGTTTGGTCTTGTTCGGGTTCATGGCGCCGGCTCAGGCTGAGTGGCCCGACAGGCCGATAAGCATGATTGTGACCTATCCCCCGGGTGGAGCTACAGATTTTCAGGCCCGAATCGCGACAATGATTGCCGGCAACGAGGAGTTCTTCGGCCAGCCGATTGTGGTGATAAACAAAGCCGGGGCAGGAGGACAAGTGGGCTGGAACTGGGTGATTGAAAAAGGCACGAAGGACGGTTATACGCTGACAACATACAATGTGCCCCATTTCATCTCCCAGTCCATTGTTTACAACACCAAGTATGATATCAACACATTTGAAGCGGTCGCCAACTGGGGCGCCGATCCGGCTGTGCTCATCGTACCCAAGGAGAGTCCTTACAATACCCTCGAAGATCTGATTAAATTCGGGAAGGAAAACCCTGGAAAGCTGACTGTGAACGGCGCCGGAATGTATGTAGGGCATCATATAGCTGCGTTGCAGATGGGTAAAGCCTGCGATGTGCCGGTGGTTTATATCCCGGAGGCAGGCGGGGTTCCGGCGATGCAGTCCGTTATTGGTGCAAAGGTGATCGCCGGTTTCAACAATCTTTCTGATGCATACCGGAGTCAGGACCGAATTAAAATTTTAGCCATTGCGGACCTGGAACGGCATGAGTTTCTGCCGGACGTGCCGACCTTTAAGGAATTCGGCTACGATGTGGATGACGCTAGTGTCAACTTTCGCGGCGTTGCGTTCGCGAAGGGCGTTCCCCAGGAAATTATCGACAAGGCGTCGGAAGTTTTCCCCAAAATGTTCAATGCCAAGCAGACAGTTGCGAAAATGAAAGAGAGCGGAAGCCCGACACGGACCATGACGAGGGAGCAGGTCACGAAAATGTTCAAGGACAGGGAAGTATTCCTGAAGGAACTTCTCAAGGATCTTACCAAAAAGTAGTTGTTTTTCTGTTTCCATGATTGGGGGGAGTTCTTTCCGCCCAGGCGGGATGGATGCCTCTGCATGCTGGACCGGGCGGGCGGCCCCACTCCGGGAGCGTCCGCCCGATGTTTAAGCGATATGAACAGGGTTCGAATGGCTTTCGTGGCCTCCGATATCATTCAGATGAAACCGGGGGTAGAGTTGCTTCGTTATCCGCGGCCGTGTTTCAAAACTCAGACTGTCGGAAATTGAATATTTTGGATATTAAATCATATTGATGCTGTGACCTGATAATTTTCAAGCTCCTGCGAAATGCGGAAGATCTTTTTATGACAAAATTTGTCTGAAATAATATAAGAGAGAGAGAAAGTGCTATGCCAGATCATAATGGTTCTAAATTGACTACAATTAAGGATGCTGTTTCCAAGCATATCAGCGATGGATGCCACATTGGTTTCGGGGGGTTTTCGCTCTGCCGAAATGCGATGGCCGTTTCCCATGAGATCATTCGACAGAAAATCGGAAATCTACATGTCTCGAGCCAGAATCCGTCCTATTCGGTGGATATCCTGATCGGGGCGGGGCTGGTAGGCGTCGTCGAATCAGGTTGTTTGAACATGGAAAGGCTGGGCCTGCCGCGAAATTTCTGCCGGGCGGTGGAACAGGGTTTGATCAAGTCCGAAGACTACGATCACCTTAGCATGACCTTGAGATATCTCGCCGGAGCCATGGGGTTAAGCTTTATCCCGTCCAAAGCCGCGCTGGGTTCTGACATCATGCGGTATCAGGTGCTTCCCCAGAAGAAACTCGTGGAAGGCAACTGCCCGTTCACCGGTGAAAAGTATGTGTTTCTTCCTGCCTGTACACCTGATGTGGCGGTGATCCATGTACCGCGTGCGGATCAACGGGGAAACTGCCAGATAGACGGTTCCGCCTTTTCCGACGAATACATGGCCAAGGCCGCCAAGAAAGTGATCATCGTGGCCGAGGAAATTGTACCGCGGGAATTCATCCGGGCGGATCCACAGCGCACGGTGATCCCTGCATATCGTGTGAATGCACTTGTGCATCAGCCCCATGGTGCCTACCCCACCTCGGTTCCCGGCCTCTATGACTATGACTACGAAGTGCTTCTGGACTATCAGTTTCACAGCAAGAAAACTGAGAATTTTCAGAAATACTTAAATAAATATGTATTGGCATTCGAAAGTTTTGAGGATCATCTGGATCATGTCCTGTCTCCGGGGAGGCTGCACAGGATCGCCAGCGACCCCAGGCTCGGCTATTCACCCTGGATCGCCAGCATGGTTACCAACGGAGGTCGGGAAGGAGGGTTCCCGGAGGGTTATACCCGAAACGAAATGATGATCGTTGCGGCCTCCCGTCAGTTCATGGACGGGGAAATCGCCATCATCGGCACCGGGCTTCCCATGGCTGCCTGCACTTTGGCCATGTCCACCCATGCTCCCAATCTTCAGTATATAGTAGAAACGGGTATCGGTGATATTGATCCCCGCCATGCATGTCTGTCTGTAGCCGATACGCGCCTCTACGGCCTGGCGAAACCGGCATTTGTCTCCGACACCCTTGACTCTTTAGGTTTTCTCGTTCAACGGGGTCTGGCGGATGTAGGTTTTTTGGGTGGGGCGCAGATAGATATGTACGGAAATCTGAACGCCACTTCCACCGGCGACTACCATAAGCCTTCAAAGCGTTTTCCAGGGAGTGGAGGTGCCAATCCCATAGCTTCCTGCGCCAATCGCATCCTGACGATAATCCTGCACGAGCCCCGGCGTTTCGTGGAGCGCGTTGACTACATAACCAGCCCCGGGTTCCTTCAGGGCGGTAAATCCCGTTGGGAGGCCGGCCTGCGCGGAAAAGGGCCGGATCGTGTAATTACCGATCTTGCGATCATGGACTATGAGCCTGAGAGGAAACGCATGCGGGTCATATCTTTACACCCCGGAGTGACGAGGGAGCAGGTCCAGGAAGCGACGGGATTTGAAATGCTGTTTGCCGAGGAAGTCGTTGAGACTCCGCCTCCTACCGAGAAAGAGTTGTCCATTCTTAGAAGCCGGATAGGTAGGGTGTATTTGGGCGGCTGACGAATCAAATCGTAAGATTTATGAGACACAAGGCCATGTTCAGCTGAAGAGACGGGTGGACATGGCCTTTTGATGTGATTAGTATAGAGGATAAACTCCAGGTGGAATGGAAGATGGCGACAGGAAAGACCGGAATAGTTCTCGATCCCTGTTTTATGAATCATAAGACAGTGCTGGGGTGCCCCGAATGCCCCGACCGCCTGAAAGGGCTTTTTCCGGTCATAAAGGAATCTCCGCTTAACAAGTTTTTGACTCTTATTCCCTCGGTCCCGGCAACCATTTTTGAACTCCTTCAGGTTCATTCCGCCGATTATCTGGACAGGCTCAAGGCCACCGAGGGCGGACGGCCCCTTATGCTGGACGAGGACACATGTACTTCAGGGGATTCGTACAGCACCGCCATGATAGCGGCGGGAGGGCTTTGCAAAGCGGTGGATGCCGTATGCGAAGGCATTGTTGATAATGCATTCGCCCTCGTGCGGCCTCCCGGACATCATGCCGAGCGAAATGCTTCGATGGGTTTCTGCCTGTACAACAACATCGCGGTGGCTGCCAGACATGCGCAGAAGATGCGGGGGCTCGAAAGAGTGCTGATCGTGGACTGGGATCTTCACCATGGAAACGGCACGCAGCACTGCTTTGAAAATGATCCAACGGTTCTTTTCTTTTCCACCCATCTTCAATGGATTTTCCCCGGATCCGGCGGGTTTTCGGAAAAAGGTGCGGGAGCAGGGGTCGGTTACAGCGTCAATGTTCCTCTTCAAAGGGGTTTCGGCGATGCCGAGTATATTACGGTTTATGAAAAATTACTCGAACCGATCGTGACCGTTTTTAAACCTTCGATCATTCTTGTGTCGGCTGGTTTCGACATCCATCGGGACGATCCCATGGGTGCCATGAATTTGACCGAAGACGGGTTCGCAGGACTTACTGCAATACTGCTGCGTATCGCGGCTCAAAGCTGCGGAGGGAAGCTCGTGATGGTTCTCGAAGGAGGTTACAATCCTTCCGCCCTGGAGAAATCCGTAAGAGAGGTGCTTAAAGAACTGACTGGTTTGCGTCATACTGACACGCAACGGCTGTCGACACCGGTGAACACCGAAGGAGTTCATGACGTCCTGAGACGGGTGATTAAGGTTCACCGAGGATCCTGGCCTGTTCTGTTGAACTCCCTGCCGCCTCCGGCCACCACTGGAGGACGGATAATGTCTGCGCTTTCTAATTGCTGGAATTTTATGCGGGGGTGATAAATGGCTCTGTTTGGACAAACAATGCGTGAATTAGCTGAACGTTTCTCAAAATGCGAAGAATGGGTTGAGCTCAGCAGGGACCTGCGCGAACCTATCGAACGATGGGAACCGCGGGTTGAGGGTTCGTTGCGATGGGCCGAGGGCGGCGACCTGATGATGATCAATGCACTCGAAGGCTTTGTAAAGGAAACAGATTTTATGGAAAAAGCCCTCGATAAAGGGGATCGGTGCCTGATTTTCGAGATCAATGAACGGATCGGTGGGTTTGCCTGGGTGACGTTCCGCGATTTCAAACTCGCTCCATGGTATACCCTTGAACTTTCTCCAGACCGGGCGTATCTGGAATATATCTACGTGCGGCCTGAATTCACGCGCAAACACATCGGGTGTCATTTACTCGAACGACTGATGTTTTCCTTGAGAGATGATGGGAAAGTCTTGTTGATTTCCGGGGTTTTCAGCGACTGGGAGGTTTCATTCAACCTTCATAAGAAAATGGGATTCAAGGTACGGCGTCGGCTTAAACAGTGCAGGATGCTTAATATTTTCCCCTTACCACCGGCTGACTTTTGATGCCTGTGGGACCCGTGACAGTGATGCGTGCCTGAAGTTTCGGGTCCCAGGTTTCCCCATCACGGGGGAATCCACTTTAAGATAGCGCGTTCACAGATTGCTGCTGTTTGTTTGACTTGTTATTGACACTGGATGGGTCTTTTGCTAATAAGTGCCCCATCCGGTATTTCCGGATGGAAACTTGCTGATAAAATCCAGCAATCAAACCGGGCACGAAGCCCGGGGCGCGCGTTGACATAGAACAACAACGAAATTAACGCCATGAAGGTGTGCCGTGTCCCCGCAGGGGAAGCTCCTTCATGGCTTTTTTTTGCATCACGGGGAAGGGTTGTCGTGTGGTTTGACTTTTGATTCATCGGGAATGATCCTGGTAGGAAAGGAGACGGAATGTTCAGATTTTTCAGGTATTTTTTAATATCTATTTTGCTTTTCATGTTTGTTTTTTCGTTTCTTGCACCTTTCGCGCAGGGGGAAATTTCGGAGGTACGCATCGCCGACAGTAAGGGTGACTGGGGATATCCGAATCCTTTCCGGCATTATCCCCGGGGTCCGGGTTATGTGCGGATGAGCTGGGTGTTTGACACGTTGATCTGGAAGGATGAAAACGGCTATATCCCGGCACTGGCAGAGAAATGGTCCTATGACCCGGGATCTCGGACTTTCACGTTCGAGTTGAATCGAAAAGCAGTCTGGCACGACGGGCATCCGGTTACGTCCAAGGATGTGGTCTTTACGATCGATTATTTCAGGAAACACCCCTATCGGTGGATTACCGTTGAACATATAGAACGGGCGGTTGCATCGGGGAAACACGTCGTGACGATTTACCTGGCAAAACCATACTCTCCGTTTTTGTCGGACATCGGGGGCACAATGCCCATTTTGCCGGAGCATATCTGGAAGACAGTAGATGATCCGGGAAATTACATCGAATCTGAAGCTTTTATTGGAAACGGGCCCTATATGTTCCGTGATTTCAACAGAACCCAGGGGACTTATCTCTTCGAAGCCTTCGATGACTATTACCAGGGTCGTCCGAAGGTTAACAGGCTGATCTATGTTAAAACAGAAAAAGCTCTGGTATCTCTGGTGAGCGGCCAGGTCGACCTTGCAGCCGTCCAGCCGGAGATGGCGGCACCGCTTGGGGAGAAAGGTTTAGTGATCATAAAGAACGAAGCCGGTTGGAACAAAAAGTTGATGATTAATCACCGCAGGGCTCCATTCAACCAGCGCAAATTCCGTCAGGCTCTTGCCTTTGCGATTGATAGGCAGGAAATTATCGACAAGGCCCACCGTGGTTTCGGTCGTACAGCATCCTGCGGGTTACTGTCCGCCGACCACGAAATGTACAATCCGGACACGCCGGATTATCCTTATGATCCTGCAAGGGCGATGGAAATGATCGAGTCCCTGGGATACGATAAGGGGGAGGATGGTATTTACCGCAAGGATGGCCGAATACTCAAGATAGAACTTTTAGCTTCCCCTATTACCGCAGCCGGGCAGAATGTAATTGATCGGGACGGTGAAATCATCAAGCGGCAGCTCGAGGCGGCAGGGATTCGGGTCGACCTGGTGAATATGGAACAGGCGACCACTGACAACCGTGTTCGTAACTGGAATTTCGACCTGGTGATCTCTGGGCATGGGGGAATAGCCGGAGATCCCAGGATTTTAGCCGAGATGATTTCCTCCGAATACGGGGGCGGTTCGGTCAACAGCGCTCGCTACGACGCCAACCAGGAACTGAACCTGTTGCTGGAGGCGCAGATGACGGAGATGGATGAAACCAGACGGCGGGAGATCGTTTTCAAAATACAGGAGCTGTATGCAGCGGATATGCCTGCCATCTCTTTGTATTATCCGCAGGGCATGGCGGCATACAATCCGGAGAAGGGGATTGAATGGTTTTACACACGGGGTGGAATCAGCAAGGGAATTCCAATCCCGCAGAACAAGATGTCTCTTATTCGGTAATGGTACGTTTTACGAGATCATCAGGATTTGATCCATGCGCATACTTTCCAAACGAAATTCAGGCGCAGTCCTGGGATATCTGGCGGCTGCCTTCGTAATGATATATCTGAGCTATTCCTTGCCGAGGCTTCTCCCGGGCGACTTTGTCACCGCCATGTATGGAGGGGCCGATGTGGCTTTGAGTGCCGGGCAGGAAGCAGAACTCAGGGCTTTATACACCGAGAAAATAAGCTTCGGACGGTATCTGCTCGACCTGGTCTCTCTTGATTGGGGAACATCGCTGGCCTACCGGGCGCCTGTTTCCCGCCTCTTTCTGGAAGCGCTTCCCTGGACATTTCTGTTGATGGGCGGTGCGCATATTTTTTCGATCTTTTTCGGTTTCGTAGCCGGTGTTGAAGCCGCCTGGAGGCGCGGTAGGTTTTCCGAAAAATTTGGGGTTGGTGCAATGACTGTGCTCCAGGGAGTCCCGGAGATCGGAAGCGGGGCAATTCTGCTCCTGGTTTTCGCACTCAATCTCGGCTGGTTCCCGGCCGGCGGTGCGGAAACCGTCTATGCCGATCAAACGGCGTCAGCAAAGAGCCTGGATGTGCTCCTCCACCTGGCGCTGCCGTTTTCGACCCTCGTGATTGCATATTTTCCGGGGAACTTCCTGCTTGCACGGGCGAGCATGGTGATGATTTTAAAACAACGATTCATCCAGACCGCAAGGGCGAAGGGGCTCAAGGCGATTCGGATCCGTTACGTTCATGCGGCCAGAAATGCGTTGATTCCTATAGTGACCAGGTTCGGTCTGAGATTTGCGTTTATGGTTACCGGTGCGCTGGTGGTGGAGACGATTTATTCCTACCCCGGGTTGGGGACGCTTCTTTTCAATGCGATTTCGATGCGGGACCTGCCGTTGATCCAGGCGGTTGTATTAATTTCTTCGCTGATGGTTCTTGCGGTGAATCTGGTGCTTGATTTCGTGTACACACGGCTTGATCCGAGGGTTCGCAATGCATCTTGACGCACGGAGTCGACTTTTTCACGATCCCTGGTTTGCTGCCGGAATATCAATTTCGACGCTGCTTGCCGTGATGCTCATCCTCGGGCCGGTATTTTCGCCTCACGATCCTTACGACATCTCATTCGTTCCACTGAGCCCGCCTTCCCCCCAGCATTGGCTGGGCGTGAACGACGGGGGCATGGATATCCTGTCCGAGCTGTTTTCCGGCCTCCGGAACACTGTTTTTTTCGGGTTGACCGCTGCGGCGGCGGCATTGACGCTGGGGACGCTCGTGGGGCTTTTTTCGGCTGCAGCGGGAGGAGTGATCGACAGGGGGCTGATGCGGGCGGCCGATATATTTCTGGCCGTGCCTGCGGTAATGGTCCTGATTCTCGTCGCCGCCTTCTTCCGGCCTTCACCGATCGCCCTGGCGCTCACGCTGGCCTCTCTGGGTTGGGCACGGACCTCAAAGGTGATCAGGGCCCAGGCCCGCGTGGTCAATGGAAGCCTGCATGTGAAGGCGGCCCGTCGTATGGGTGGCACCCGCTTTTACCTGGTCGGCAGGCACCTGATGCCGGAGCTTTTTCCTCTGTATTTGATTGGGTTTGCGGCCCAGCTGCGAATGGCAGTGTTTATGGAGGCGTCCCTTTCTTTCCTGGGGCTTTTCGATCCGACCAGGAAGTCCCTGGGCATCATGATAAATTATGCTCTCAAGTATTATTATATGGACATCTGGATGAACTGGCTGCTGCCTCCCGTTGTTTGTCTCACTCTGTTGATCATGACGTCGACCTTTCTGGCTGTGAGCCTCGAAAAGGTTTTCGATCCGCGTTTGAAGGAAGCCGCATGACTATAAACATGAAGGGATTGACTGTCGCCTACACCGATGGAGATCATTCTCTGCTTGCACTGGACAGTGTGGATTTGACGCTTTCGCCCGGCCGGGTTACGGCGCTTGTCGGTGAATCCGGTTCGGGCAAGACGACGCTCGGGAAAGTTTTAATGGGGCTTCTGCCCGAAAATGCCAGGGTCCGCGGGAGCGTCCGCCTGGATGAAACCGATATCCTGGGACTTTCCGAGACTGAAAAGAATATGTACCGGTGGCAGCGAGTTGCGATGGTGTTCCAGGACGGGCAGGCCGGGCTGAATCCGGTTGTGCGGGTTCTGGAACAGGTGGCGGAACCTTTGGTGCGACGACTGGGTCTGGGGCGTGAAGCGGCCGATGTTGCGGCTCGAAAGAGGCTCGAAGATGTGGGACTTGATAGCAATCTGGGGGCTCGTTACCCGCATGAGCTCAGTGGTGGTCAGGCTCAGAGGGTTTTGCTGGCCATGGCGCTCGTTTTGGATCCGAAATACCTGATCCTCGATGAACCCACCGCTGCGCTCGATGCAATGGCCAAAAATTTTGTATCGGTCTTGATAAGGGACTTGAAGATGCGAGGCAGGAGTATATTGCTGATCACACATGACCTCGACCTTGTTTCTGTTGTCGCAGATGACGTGGCCTTGCTTTACCTGGGGCAGATCATGGAAAAGATGCCGGCTTCGGACCTTTTGACTGAACCGAAGCATCCCTATGCATCAGCGCTGGTGCGGTCGTTTCCCGGCATGGAAGGGGTGCGGGAACTGGGGGGCATTCGCGGGGATGCATTTTACCGCTTCATCCATGTCCATTCCCACAGGGACGGCTTGGTTCACGAGCACAGCCACGTGAGGGCGCCCGGCACCGTTCATGAGGGGGGGCATGCGCCTCCCGAAGGCTGCCTGTTCGAACCTCGGTGCACCCAGGCCATTTCTGAATGCCGTTTTGGAGAAATCAAATTCACCCCTGCAGGTTCTCATTCGGTTCGATGCCTTCGCGGAGGTATCGTGGAAATGCTCAGGATGGAAGGGGTGAGCAAAACCTACGGAAAAGTCGATGCACTCAAACCCACCGATTTGAAGGTTAAAGCCGGCGAAGTCCTTTGTGTTGTGGGGGAGACCGGTTCAGGGAAATCTACACTCGCGATGATCGCCGCCGCAGCCATGGAGCCCGACAGGGGGAAGCGCATATTCGAAAACCGGGATATGGATCTTTGGATCAAGCAGGACTACCGCAGCCTCGCACGCAGGATCGGCATCATTTACCAGAATCCCGGCGATGCGGTGAGTCATAGATTTTCTGTCTTTGACATCGTTGCAGAACCTCTCCGTATTCAAAAAACCTCAACAGGCGCCGCAAAGATACGGGAGAGGGTCTCTTCAGCTTTGAAGGACGTGCGGCTTTCAAATGAACCAGAGTTTTTGAAGCGCTATCCTCACGAGCTTAACATGGGGGCGATTCAGAGACTATGCATCGCTCGGGCGCTGGTTCACGATCCGGTGATGCTGATAGCAGACGAGCCAACCAGTTCTCTGGACCCAAGTGTGCAGGCAAAGGTTTTGAAGCTGCTGCTCGGGCTTCAAATTGAAAAAGGCCTGACGATGCTTTTCGTGACCCATGATGTCGGCATAGCCCGCAAAGTGGCGGATCGCATTTCGGTGATGCTTTCCGGCCGGATTGTTGAAACAGGGCCGGCCTCCCGTATCATGAAC
>DSCZ01000581.1 GCA_011048855.1 Desulfobacteraceae bacterium
AGGCCAAAACTTTGTTTCGGCACTCCAAAAAGATCGATGACGATTACGACAACGACAACCGTTCCGCTTGCGCTCCACTGACAACGACTGAACTACAGGCGAATAAAGGCCGTGGCGGGGACGCCGGTACTACAGAACATCAGGGATTCGGAATTCAAAAGAACTACATGAAAAAAAGACGATACCGACGCCGATACCGACACCGACGCCGAGAATAAGGATTTCGCCGCCGCCCGGCAGGCAAAAAAATCTTTCTTCGTGTCCTTCGCGTCCTTTGTGGTTCAGTCTTTGGAGATAAGGATTTCGCCTGCAGACGTTTAAGACGGCAGGTGAATAAGAGCCGGGGCGGGCATTTGTGACTTGATATAAAGCGGTTCAATCTTTATAGTGATGAACCTCCGGAAGCCACCTGCACACTTTTCGGGTAAGCGACGTCAAGGCTTCCCTGAAGGCTGCCACATACATGGAGATGTGTGAATATGGATATGTCAGAAGAAAATGCGTCCTTCCCTTTTGTTCTCGATCATAAACCGGGTTTTCTCCTGGGCTCTTTTCTATACAGGCTGTTCAGGCGGGCTCGATTCGATGAACACATGACCGAGCGGCTCAGGGATATGAACCGTCACGGCACGGTGATCTATGCAATCAAGTACCCGGGGAAACTCGACTACCTGCTCTATCATTACCGCTTCCGAAGAGCCAGGATACCTTACCCGAAGGTCTCCTTCGACATGAACATGACGATGCTGCTGCCAATGAAGCAGGTGTTCAGGGTGCTTCGGTTCTACCTGGCTTACATGGCCAGGCACAAACGATTTCCCAGCCCCTTTGAAACCGGCTTTCTCGAACGAACCATCAAAAACGGCACATCCTGCCTGATTTCCCTTGTCGACTCGAAAGGCTTCACACGCCGATTCATACACGAGGACAAGGACTATCTCCAGTTCCTGGTGGAAATCCAGAAAAAAATGGATGCTCCCATCTTCATCATTCCCCAGTTGATCCTGTATAAATCGACACCGGAAAAAGAAAAACCGGGGCTCATGGATATATTCTTCGGGTACAAGGACAAACCCGGCTGCATTCGAAAGATAGCCCTTTTCTTCCGGCACAACCGCAAAGCTTTCATCGATTTCGGCACCCCGCTCGATCTAAAAACCTACCTCGCCGAACACGATCACGGCCGAACCGAGACCGACATCGCCGGAGAACTCCGTTCCCTTTTGATCGACCGCATAGACGCCCAGAAGCGGGTGATACTCGGGCCCGTGATGAAATCAAAGCAGCAGTTGAAGGAAACCGTTCTCCAGGACCCGAAAATCATGGAGGCGATCCACGAAGAGGCAGGGGGCGCCAAAAAAAAACTCAAGGCGGTCAGAAAGAAGGCCGGCGGTTATTTCGACGAAATCGCCGCCGACTACAACCAGGCGTATGTCCAATTCGGACACATGGTTTTAAGCTGGGTCTGGAAGCGGTTGTTCGACGGAATCGACGTGATGCCGTCAGAGCTGGGAGCGGTCCGGGAATATGCCCGCAGAGGCCCTTTGATCTACATACCTTCGCATAAAAGCCACGTGGACTACCTGGCTCTCAACTATGTACTCTTCGAACACCACATGCACATTCCAAGGATAGCGGCAGGCAGGAATCTGGCCTTCTGGCCGATGGGCAATTATTTTCGAAAATCGGGCGCATTTTTCATCCGAAGAACATTCAAGGGTGCACGGCTTTATGCGAAAGTGTTCTCCCAGTACATCAGGGCCCTTTTACAGGAGGGCCACCCACTCGAGTTTTACATCGAAGGGGGCAGGAGCAGAAGCGGAAAACTGATCCTCCCCAAGATAGGCTTCCTCTCCATACTCATAGAAGCCTGCAACGAAGGCTATTGCGAGGACCTGGTCTTTGTGCCCGCGTCCATCGTCTATGACCGAATTCCTGAAGAAAGTGCCTACCTGCATGAAATTGACGGGGGAGCCAAAGAGGCTGAAAGCTTCAGACAGATGTTGAAAGCAAGGCATTTTCTGAAAAAAAGCTACGGAAAGATTTATATCAGATTCGGTAAACCGATTTCCTTTAAGGAATATTTGGAATCAACATATCCTGCCACTCACCAGCTTCACCGGCATCTGGCACTCGACCTGATCAGGTCGATAAATGACGTGACGCTGGTTACCCCGCTGGCCCTCGTCGCTTCGGCCGTGCTCACCACGCACCGCCGCGGTTTTCATCTTCCGCAGATCGTGGAAACGGCCCGGTTGATCCATCGCTTTTTAACCTCCCGTTCGGTACCGACCGCGGCGACCCTCACAGATGTGGAGCAGGCGTGCAGGGATACCCTTTCATTGCTCATAAGCTGGAAAGTGGCGACAGCGCTCGAAGACATCGAAGGAGAAGAGAGATTTTATTTTGTCGATGACGATAAAAAACCCGAACTGGAATATTACAAAAACAGCATCATTCACGCGACAATAACTTACGGGTTCGTCGCCGCCAGCCTTCTTTCCGGCTCCAGGCAGGTGCCTGTAACCGGCTCTCTTGCCGATGACTATAAATTCATGAAACATCTGTTCAGAAACGAATTCGTCTACTCCGCGGAAGGCGATGATGGCGCCGAAGTCGAACGCATCCTCACCTACTTCACCAGCGAAAGGCTGGTGGAACAGGATGCGGAATCCGGGGAATGGCGTGTAACAAGGCTGGGCTATGATATCCTTCCCACCTGGGCCGGCTTCGCCAGAACGTTTCTCGAAGCCTACTGGATAGCGGCGAGAACACTCAGTGGTGCGGTGAAGCAGGGGGACGCCGGCCGCGGCGACATCCTCAAACGGATGCATAACAACGGCATCAGGTACTACCGGCTGGGCATCATAGAACACCGCGAGGCCGTCAGCCACCTGCTTTTTAAAAATGCTTCGGCCGCTGTCAGGGACGGCAGGTCCCTCGACAGCGCCGATGAAACATCAGAACACCTTTCGGCCCTTGCCCACAGGCTCTATGAACTGGCCCATTAGTGGTTTGAAGCCTGCTTTATATGAACACATATTCCTTTTCTTTCAATTTCGCATGGGCCGCGGCCAGCCTGGCGATCGGGACCCTCGGCGGTGAGCAGGAAACATAGTTCATGTCTACATGGTGGCAGAATCTTATCGCATCCGGATGTCCGCCGTGCTCCCCGCATATACCGAACTTCATGTCAGGCCTGGTCTTGCGCGCCCACTCGATCGTAATCATCATCAAGCGCCCGACCCCTTTTATATCCAGCACTTCGAAAGGATCGTGCTGAAGGATGCCCCGCTCCTGGTAAAGCGGCAGGAATTTGTTTTCCGCATCCTCCCTCGAAAATGAGAACGTCGCCTGGGTCAAATCGTTGGTGCCGAAGGAAATGAACTCGGCAAGCTCTGCGATCCGCCCGGCCCTCATGCATGCCCGGACCACTTCCACCATGGTTCCGAACCGGAATGGCACCGCAATCCCGAACTTCTTTTCGACTTCTTTATGGATTTTTTTCACGTAACGATGAACCCATTTGAGCTCCTCGAGGGTGCAAACCTGGGGAATCATGATCTCGGGGTTCACCTGCCCCCCTTCGGTCAGGTATTCCGCCGCGGCCTCCAGTATCGCCCTGATCTGCATGGCGTATATCTCCGGGTAGGTGATACCGAGCCGGACTCCCCTGTGACCCAGCATCGGGTTCGTTTCCGCCAGCGCCCTCACCTTCTGGAGCATCGATTCCTTGGCCTCGATCATGGTCTCGGCCAGGTGCTGGTTTTTCAGCTCGTCGAGTGCGTGCGTAATCACCTCCAGGTTCGCCGCATAACGGTCGTAGAGCTCCGGATTGATCAGCTTGAGCGTGTCAGGCAGGTTGGCCATCCCTTCGACTGTTTTGCGCAGTTCGCGCAGATGAACAATTTCGCGTACCAGCTCGTCGGCGGAAGGCAGAAATTCATGAATAGGCGGATCGAGCAGCCTGACGGTTATCGGGTAGCCTTCCATGATTTTGAAAATTTCTTTGAAGTCATCCCGCTGAAACGGAAGCAGGCGTTCGAGTGCCGATTCCCTTTCCTCCACGGTTTCCGAAAGGATCATCTGCTGGACGATCGGGAGACGTTCAGGCTGGTTGAACATACGCTCGGTGCGGCACAGCCCGATTCCCACGGCTCCGTATTTCCGGGCCTTCTCCACAGGCTCAGGTGTATCTGCATTGGCCATTACCTTGATCTTGGCGATGTCATCGGCCCACTCCAGAATCATCAGCAGGTCCTCGACGAATTCGGGCTCGATCGTGGGAATTTTGCCCTGGTACACATTCCCCGTGGTTCCGTCTATCGTGATCATATCCCCTTCGCGCAGCACGACGCCACCGATCACGGCTTCGCGGTTCGCAGTGTCAATGGAGATTTCCTCGCAACCTGAAACGCATGGCTTACCCATGCTCCTGGCCACCACCGCGGCATGCGAAGTTTTGCCGCCCCTGCTGGTCAACACCCCCTGGGCTGCAAAAAACCCATGTATGTCGTCCGGCTTGGTCTCCTCCCGCACCAGTATCACCTTTTCCCCGATTTTAGCCTTGGTTTCCGCGCGGTCCGCATCGAAAACAATCCTGCCCGACGCTGCACCGGGAGAAGCGGGGAGGCCTTTTGCCAGGATCTCCGCAGTGTAATTGGGATCAAGCCTCGGGTGGAGAAGCTGGGCGAGCATATCCGGCTGGATTCTCAAAAGCCCCTCTTCTTCGGAAATCAAACCCTCGTTCACCATATCTATCGATGATTTAATAAACGCCGCGGCGTTCATTTTTGCATTTCTGGCCTGAAGGCAATACAGCTTTTTCCGCTCGATCGTGAATTCGAAGTCCTGTACTTCCCGGTAATGGTTCTCCAACGTCCTCCTGAGGGTTTCGAGCTGGCGGTAGACATCCGGCATCTGTCTCCTGAGCTGCATGATCGGCAGGGGAGTCCTTATGCCTGCCACCACATCCTCACCCTGGGCATTGATCATATATTCCCCGTAAAGCCGGTTTTCACCGCTGGCCGGATCCCTTGTGAACGCCACGCCGGTGGCGCAGTCATTACCCATGTTTCCGAACACCATCGTACAGACGTTCACCGCGGTGCCGTCAGCCATATCCGGCGTGATATTGAACTCCTTGCGGTAATCGACGGCTCTTTTCCCCATCCACGATCCGAACACCGCTTCGACCGCCAGGAACAACTGCACGTGGGGATCCTGCGGAAAGGGCTTTCCGCTCTTCTTCTCAACGATTGCAAGAAAACGATCGCACACCTCCTTCATCGCTCCGCCGTCGAGATCGATGTCCGCCATGGCATTGTTCGCCTTTTTAACTTCTTCAAATACATCGTCGAAAACTTCGTCGCCAAGCCCCAACGCGACGGAACCGAAAAGTTGAATCAGGCGACGGTAGAGGTCGTAGGCAAAGCGCTCGTTTTTCGTCTTCTTGATCATCCCCTTGACGGTCTTGTCGTTCAGGCCCAGGTTCAAAATCGTGTCCATCATGCCGGGCATCGACATGGCGGCGCCGGAACGAACAGAGACCAGCAGTGGATTCGCCGGATCGCCGAAACCTTTCCCGGTCTTTTTTTCCAGTTCCTTCATCTCTTCCCGAACCTGGTCGACGACTTCCTTCTGGAGACCTTTATCTTTGCGTTTCAGATATCCCAGGCAGGCCTCGCTGGTTATGACGAAGCCGGGAGGAACCGGGAGGCCTATCTGCGTCATGCCGCTCAAATTGGCGCCCTTTCCCCCCAGTAATTTCTTATTGGAAGGATCCCCTTCCTCAAACGAAAAAACATATTTTTTATTTTCCATAATTTTCCCTTTCGTTTCTTTTTCTCAGGTACTCCAGGCAGTAGGCGAGCCCCAGAAGGACAGCGGCAAGTCCCAGTATTCCCGGGACACCGCCATCCGGGAAGAAAAACCGCGAAATCAAAACCGCGAACAACAACGAAAGCACGCCTCTAATCAAAAACCGCTCCAATGGGCCCAAGGTGGAATCTCCTCATTCAGGTTTCTTAAAAGGTATAACCCGCAACTTTCCACCACGCCCCGAGGCAGCCGGAGACTCCTTTTCTTCGGAGGGCGGCGCGACAGCGGCAGGCGGTGCTTTCACCGGATCAAGGCGCATCGGCACGCCTCCCATCGTAAAGACATCCCCATTAATATAAGCATCGCGAAGTATCCATGTAACCGTCTGCATCGGCAGCGTGAGCAGAAGCAATGTCACGTGGTACCAGTCCTTTTTAAAATCAGGTTCAATGGACTCGACCCTTGCGAACACAGCGGGTTTATCCTGGTAATGAATTAGTACGACATCTCCTTCTTTGGCCATAATTCCACTCTTTCTTTTTATAGGTGAACCGGGCCGTATTTCAATCTCCTCCATCAAAAACGCGCCCCGGATCGCTTCTCAATGTGTCCAGCTTCGATTCGAACTCCCCGCCCAGGTCGACACCCATCCGCTCCGCCCGCTTTTTGGCGCTGAGCCCGATATTTCGGGTGTCCGAGTAAAAGCCATCGCACTGGGCCTGCGCGGGATCGAAGGATTCCAGCCGGTCTTTTTCGGATCGATGGTAAGACGTCCTGGATATCAATTTTTTAAGTTCCGCAGCCCCGCATGAAGGGCACGCAGCCGTTTCCACATCCCGGCGGTTCAGCAGCAGCAACTGGAAATTCCGGCCGCATGAAAGACACCGGTATTCATAGATAGGCATCGAAACCTCCTCATTTCCAATCCGGAAATGTTTTTTCTTATCTGCACCCGGCCGCTCCATCACTCGGATGATACCCCTGCGATTCAAACGACGTTCCGCCGCCATACGATCAAGTCCCGGCCTCATCGGCCGTCGCATGACATACATTATACCGGTTTATGGGAATTCAGGAATTAGAATTTCATCGGTACCGTGCAGTTGGTTTTCAACTTAGCAGAATATATGGAATTTTTCAAGCGCTGTGTGTGCCCTTACAAATGATGCTTGACTCGAAAAACCCGTGCCCCTATAAATTCGAGTGTGGTGGAATCGTGCCGGCACAACAAACTCGCTTGAAAAGCGCTCCCACAGAACATTAAAAGACGGTGGGCGAATAAGGGCCGGGGCGGAAGCGGAAGGCACTACATGAAAAACAGCCGATTGCGACGCCGATACCGACGCCGACGCCGATAAAAGGGAAATCGCGCTTGAAAGGGCCTCATGCAGGAATATGACGGAGGATAATGTGAAGACTGAACAGGCGGTCGAAGGGAAAATCCATCGGCTGATTGAAAAAGGCGTTGAAATTCCGAACCCGTATTCCGTTTATATCGGGGATGAGGTCGATACAGAATGGATATCCGCCGACGGGCTGAAAATTCATCCCGGCTGCAGGATACACGGCGCCAAAACGGTGATATCCGGGGGGTGTGAAATCGGAAGAGAGGGCCCCGTAACGATCGAGGACTGCCAGCTTGGAAACTCGGTTGAACTCAAGGCCGGATATTTCAAAAATTCCGTTTTCCTGGAAAAAGCCAACATGGCCTCGGGGGCACATGTGAGGGACGGCTGCATCCTTGAAGAACAGGCCGGAGGCGCCCACTGTGTCGGACTCAAGCAGACCATCCTCTTTCCATTCGTAACTCTCGGGAGCCTGATCAATTTCTGCAACTGCCTGATGGCAGGCGGCACAAGCCGTAAAAACCACAGTGAGGTGGGAAGCTCGTTCATCCACTTCAACTTCACCCCCGAAGGGGATAAAACCACGCCGTCGCTGATAGGCGATGTACCCCGGGGGGTTATGCTGAACCAGCCGCCGATATTCCTGGGAGGCCAGGGGGGGATCGTCGGGCCGGTCAGGCTTGGCTTTGGAAATGTTGTTGCAGCAGGGACGATTCTTAGAAACGACGTCGTCGAAGACAACAAACTTATCGTAGGAAAAACGCACCGTGGTAAAATCATCGACCTGGCGCCGAAAAGCTACCCCGGTCTCCGGCGGATCGTCGAAAACAATATAATCTACATTGCGAACCTGCTTGCCCTTGAACAATGGTACCTTCTTGTAAGGCATCCATTCCTGGGCCGACGGGAATTCGGTGAGCAACTATTCCGGGGGGTACTCGAGAAACTGGACATGGCCAGGCGCGAGCGCCTGAAGCGCCTGGAAGCGATGGCCGCCAGGGCAGCAGAATCGCCTTCGACCGAAAAGACCGAGCTGGGGCGCAGGGTCGAGGAATTAAACGGCGTTTTCACTGCAGATATCGCAGATTCTGCCGCCGTTGACATCCGGGACCGCTTTCTCGAAGGATTACAGACGCATGCCGCTTCGGGCAACGGGAACTACTTAGAGTGCATTCAGAGCCTTTCCGTTGCGCTTTCGCTGGAAGGCACAGCATGGCTCGAAGGGGTGGTGAACGCGGTATGCCTCCGGGCGAAAGAGACGTTGCCGTCAATGAAGCTGTTCGCGAATCTCATTGAAAATTGAAGGAGGAATAATAGATGGGAAAATTGTTCGGCACCGATGGAATACGGGGCGAAGCCAACCGATACCCTATGAATGCCGAGATCGCTTTTTCAGTGGGCCAGGCCGTGACGAAAGTGTTCAAAAAACCCGGGCATAAGACACGGGTCATCATAGGAAAAGACACCCGGATTTCGGGCTACATGATCGAGAGTTCGCTCGAGGCCGGGATCAGCTCCATGGGAGGAGTTTCCTACCTGGTCAGGGTGCTTCCGACTCCCGGAATTGCATTTATCACAGAAAGCATGCGGGCCGATGCGGGAATCGTGATATCCGCATCCCACAATCCGTTTCAGGATAACGGCATAAAGATTTTCGGCGGGGACGGCTACAAGCTTTCCGATGAAAAAGAAAAAGAAATCGAGAACCTGATATTGAATGGAA
Organism: Desulfobacteraceae bacterium; assembly: GCA_011048855.1. The sequence goes on from DSCZ01000581.1 coordinate 8,890, forward strand.
AGCTTTCAGAGATGCTGCCTCCGGCCCACGAAATGGGTCGCTCTCACCGGATGGAGGACGCCCCGGGGCGCTATATCGTGTTTCTAAAAAACACATTCCCGAGGCATTTCTCGATCGAGGGGATGAAAATCGTGCTGGACGTTTCAAACGGCGCCACATACAAAGTTGCACCGGCGGTGTTCTACGAACTGGGAGCCGATGTGACGGTTATAAACGACGAGCCCGACGGCCTCAATATCAACGACAACTGTGGAAGCCAGCACACCCAAGGCCTGAAAGAAAAGGTCCTGGAGACGGGGGCAGCCATAGGGTTGGCGTTCGACGGCGATGGAGACCGCCTTATAGCGGTGGACGAGAAAGGTAGGCGGATATCGGGGGACCAGATCCTCTTAATCTGCGCAAAGGTTCTGAAGGACCAGGGCCGTTTGATCAACGACCTTCTCGTCAGTACGGTTATGAGCAATATCGGTCTTTCCATCGCATGCAGGAAGCTGGGCTTCCGTCATCATCGCGCAAGGGTCGGGGACCGCTATGTCCTGGAGGACATGCAACGGCTCGGTGCGGTCATCGGGGGGGAGCAGTCCGGACACATGATATTCCTGGACCACCATACCACCGGTGACGGAATCCTCACCGCCATACAATTGATCGCCGCCATGATCAGCGAAGGCAGGCTTCTTTCAGAGCTTGCCCGCGTCATGGACATATATCCCCAGGCACTGATCAACGTAGACGTTGAAAGCAAACCGGAAATTTCGAATGTCCCGATCATCGTCGACGCAATAAAGGCCGCTGAAGACGAACTGGGTGAAAATGGACGGGTGCTTGTCCGCTATTCCGGCACACAGAAGATGTGCCGGGTGATGGTGGAAGGGCCGAGCGACGAGGTCACCTGCAGGTTATGCGAAATGATCGCCTCGGCAGTGACAACATCGATCGGGTGAGCTCCCTCACACAGAACGTTAAGGATAGTGGCGCCGCAGGCTGATTGGTTTTTGCCTGCCGCCGCCCGGCAGGCAAAAAAATCTTTCTTCGCGTCCTTCGCGTCCTTTGTGGTTCAGTCTTTGAAGATAAGGATTTCACGACGCCGACGCCGAGGAATAAGAATAAGGATATCGCAGGTGGGGATCAGCGTACTGATTACTGAAAATTTCGAGCACATGAGTGATGTCGCTGCGCGCGTCGTCAAAAACCACATTATTCGGACGCTCGAAGCAAAGAATAGCTACGTGATCGGACTTGCGACCGGCGCTTCTCCGACCGGGCTTTACAAAAAACTGGCCCAATCCGCCAATGCCGGGGAATTCGACCCCGGTAAGATACAGAGCTTCAACCTGGACGCATATGTCGGACTTCCCGGCGAGACCCCGCAGGACCGAGTCATGCACCCGGAAAGCTATTGTTTTTTTATGATCCGGGAGTTTTTCGGCCTGCTGAATCGGGCTTTTTCCCGAACCAGCCTTCCCTGCGGTTCGATGATCGACCAGGAAAGGCTTGTCAAGGAACTCTCACGACACCCTGAGGATTGGACCTGGAAAGGGACCAACGCGGGAAAGGCGGTTTCGATCAGGGAAGACGCCGCGTCGAAATATCTTTCGTGGATCAGGAAATCGATCCTCGAAGGCTACAGGCGCAGAATCGAAGATGCCGGCGGGATAGACCTGCAGGTAATCGGGGTCGGCGGCCGCGGCCACGCGGGATTCCACGAGTCGGGGATACCGTTTGACAGCGGCCCGGTTTTACTGGTTAAGCTCGATGAAAACACGATAGAGAATGCGGTGGCCGACAGGCATTTCAATTCGAAGAACGAATCCCCCTGCTACGCCGTCAGCATGGGAGCTGAGCTTATCTACCGTGCCCGCACCGTGGTGCTCCTTGCAAGCGGTGAGAGAAAACGTCACCCGGTTGCGCTTTCCCTCCTGGAAAGACCCACCGCCGAGATTCCGATTTCCTATGGCCGGATCTACGGTCGAAACGGCGGAGAGATGATTTATATTATAGATAAAAGCGCGGCCGAAGAGCTCTTGGCCGGCAGAGATGTCTTGAAGCGGAAACAGGTGGAAATCCATGAAGTCCCAACGTGACAGGGAAAGTTGATTCCAATGAAAAAAGATATCCAGTGCATCAACTTAGACCTGGATTCAGTTCTTTATATCCCTTCGGATTTTTTGGAGACGACGCTTCTGATGTCCGTAAAAGCCATGATGCAGACCGGGCTCAAGGCCGGACCCCATGAAGCGCTTGAAAAACTGAAGGAAATCCGTTCAATAGATTCAAACGCTAAAGACCATTTCGATAAATTATGCTTATTTTTCAACAAAAGATATGACCCCTTGATTATCGCGGCGGGCATAGAAAAATACTGGGATTGTAAAATCGGAAACATGACCAGTGCACCGGAGACGATCCTTGTTTTAAGTATGTTGTATCCAAGATACCCGCTCTCCATCATTTCCAACGGCCCCGCGTTAAAACAGGCAGGCAAGATGGTACGACTGGGGCTGGCGCATTTTTTTTCAAATTATGACAACAACCTGCAGCTCAACGAGCACCACTTCTACGCAACTTCCAAAAAAATGCAGGTTAAACCGTTTCCCTACCTCTGGCACCAGTCCAGGAAGGATATCGGCTATGAATTTCCATCGGCGCTCATGGTGGGCGACCGTTACTGGGAGGATATTTTCGGCGCAAAGCGGCTCGGAATGATCACCGTGAAAATGAACAGGGGACGCCATACCAGCGAAACCATCGAGGAAGCTTTCGAGAAGGCTATGCAGAAACCGGAAATGAAGAATTATTTCCTGAAGGAACACTCCCGCCGGGAGATCATTTCATTTATGAAGCCCGATTACACGATCGACAGCCTGCAGGAGCTTTTAAAACTGCTGGAGGTCATTTAAAATATAAAACCGAAGATTTAAACCATCAATATAATCTCAATCAAAACAAACACGAACAATACCAGGCCCACCACGACTTCAACCGTGGGGCTGTATTTGTATGCTTCGTGTCGATGCCCGGTGAAGGGATTCAGCCATGTCATCGGGTTCCGGAAAGCCAGCCTCAAACGCCCGACGACACCGAAGGCCAGCTCTTCCGTACGGTCAAAAACCGCACTCACATAAGAGACAAAAATCTTTGTGAAAAACGGAGCCGGCCTCCTGTAGAACCAGTCCACATCGAGAGCCAGGATCAACTCACTGTGGAATTTATGGCAGAACACCCAGAATCCCAGGAATGTCATCAGGCTCACCTGTGTCACCTCGACCAGGTGATAAACGCTGAAAGGGTTGTATTCCACCGGGTAGGGAAGGTACCTGTACAGCGCCCCCGGCACGAGGCCGTAGAATATGCACAGGAAGGCCGCCATTCCCATGCCTGCATACATGTTGCGAGGGAGCCGCTTGAGCCCCATTAGGTTATGCTCTCTGTCAAACCAGGTCATGTACGGCAGTTTGAGACCCACACTGAGAAACGTGCCCACCGAGGCGAGCATCAGCATGATCATTGCCGCCTCGTTATGGGCCTCGCCGGCGGCCGCAATCGTTATCGACTTGCTGATGAAGCCGTTAAAGAGCGGGAGGCCTGAGATGGAGAAGGCCCCGATCATATAAAGGATCATCACCCAACGCATTCTGGACGCCAATCCCCCGAGATATGCCACCTTGGTGGTGCCGGTCTTGTAGAGCACCGCCCCCGTGCCCATGAAAAGCAGCGCCTTGTAGAGAATGTGGCTGTATGCATGGGCGGCGGCCCCGTTTACGGCCATTTCCGTCCCGATGCCGGCCCCGGCCACCATGAAACCCACCTGGCTGATTATATGATAGGCCAGGATCTCCCTGATGTCCTTGCAAACCACGGCGTAAAGCACGCCGTAAAGAGCCATCGCGCAGCCGAACCACGTCAAGACCTCCCAGCCGGGAAACACACGCAAAAGCACGTAGACAGCGGATTTGGTCGTAAACGCGCTCATGAAAACCGCACCGGTGACGGTCGCTTTCGGATAAGCATCCGGCAGCCATGCGTGCAGCGGGACCACGGCCGCGTTTACCGCAACCCCGATCAGCATCAACACCGCCGCCGGGCTGTATACCGGTTCGAAGGAAACAACCTGCAGTGAACCGGTCGCGGAATAATGCATCAAAATTCCGCTGAAAAGAACCCCGCCGCCGACTATGTGATAGATCAGATACCGCATGCCGGCTTTGTCCGACTGTGGGCTCCGATTGGCCCACACGAGCCATGTAGAGCTGACGGCCATCAGCTCCCAGAACACGAAAAGCGAAAAGAAATCCCCCGCAAACGAAACGCCCAGGGCGCTTCCGGCGTAAACCAGGGCCGCAACCTGCTGGGTGATGTCGCGCACGTGCCACGCATACACCCCACCGATGAATGCCGTTGCGGCGAATATTATCCCGAACAGGCGGCTCAGCCTGTCGACCACCAGGGGTTGAAGATCCATCCCCGCAATCGAAGCTGTGACCAACCGGCCTTCCGGAACCGCGAAAACCACCGCCAGGGCGGCAGCCGGAAAAACCAGGAAAAGCCACGGACGCAGCCTTTCAGGAACCGCAGGCATGATAAGCCCGCCTGCGATAACGATGATCCCGGGTATAATAAAAAAATCAGCGGTCATAATAATCCAGGTCCCGGTTCAAAAAATGGGTGCCAATGAATTTCGCTGCAAAAATAATCCCGACGCAGCAAAGGAACCCGAATATCCCGTAGAAGACCGGAATGGAATTCCACCAGTGATGACCCTCACCTGCAAGCACCGTGAATTCAAGCACCAGCGAAGCTCCGAACACCGCCCAGAATAGGAACCATAATGTCCTGTTCATCGTGCAACTCCTTCGAAAATGGATGTGGAAACGACGCCCGCCAGGTCAAAAAGGCCGAAAAACAGATTGGGGAATATCCCCAGCAAAACAGACAGCAAGGCCGTTATCATTATCGGTACAACCATAAACGGCGAAGCTTCGCCGTGCCCTGAAAGCCCTTCCCCTCTCCGAAAATAAGCGCGATGGACGACCGGAAAAAAATAACCAACATTCAACGCACCGCTTATGATCAGAATAATCACCGGGAGAAGCATGTGGCCTTCGAGGGAGCCCACGGCCAGGTACCACTTGCTCAGAAAGCCATTGACAGGAGGAACGCCCGCAAGGCCCATGGAGGCGATCGTAAAAGAGGCCATCGTAAAAGGCATCACCTTCGCGATCCCATTGAGTTCGCTGATGTTCTGCCTGTGGAGGTTGACGTAGATCGCGCCCGCACAGAAAAAAAGAGTGATCTTCATTGTGGCGTGCGCCGCTATATGCATCACACCCCCGGCCATCCCGAGCGGTGTCAGCAGCGCGGCCCCAAGAACGACATAAGAAAGATGGCCCACCGTCGAATAGGCAAGACGGCGCTTCAAATTGTCCTGGCTGAAAGCCATAAGCGAGGCCAGTATGATCGTAGCTCCGGAGACGGTGATCAGGATGTCGTTCAGGCCGAAGCCGGCCATCACCTCGGTGCCGAACACGTAGCCTACGACCCGGATCATGCCGAACACACCGGATTTGACCACGGCCACCGCATGCAGAAGCGCACTTACAGGCGTCGGGGCGGCCATAGCGGACGGAAGCCAGGAATGTATGGGCATCAATGCGGATTTGACACCGACCCCGCCCACGAACAGCAGAAAAACCCACACCATCATGGCCGGCGGTAACGATGAATTCCCGAGGATGCCTCCCGCCCTGAAGTCGATTTCGCCGGTGTAGCTGTAAATTATCGCGGCTCCGGCTATCAGGAGAAGACCTGCAGTCAGGGTGTATATCAGGTACTGCCTGCCGGCTCCGATCGCTTCTTCGTTTTCTTTGTGAATCACCAGGGGATAGGTCGCGAGCGTCAGTATTTCATAAAAAACTATGAAGGTCAGGAGGTTTCCGGCAAAAGCTATGCCCATGGTGGAGGACAGGCATACCGCAAAACATGAAAAATACCGGGTCTGTTTCTTTTCCGGCGCGCCGCGCACATAACCAATCGAATAAAAAGACGTCAATATCCAGAGGCCCGAAGCTATGACGGCAAAATACACACCAAAAGGATCGGCCCTGAGGACCAACGGTAAACCCGGCGAAATTTCGAGAATTTTCGCCTCAACAGTTATTCCCTGTGCCGCGAAAGGCAGGAGATTGAGAACCAGAAAAAACTTGAGAAAAGCGGCCATTATAGTCCACGATTCCCTGAGATTGGGCCTGCTGCTGCTTGCAACGATCAAAGGTACCGCAGCAAGGGAAACCAGCACTGGAAAAAGTGGAGCAAAGGATTGAACCATTAAAAATCACCCTGGAAACATTTTCAAAATGTACGAAACGACACTCATATTCATAATACCTATTACGATTATACCCACCGCCAGTACAACAACCGGTGCAAGCATCAACAGCTTGACTTCACGGTTTTTCACCTCCACGCCGTCCCCGGCCCCGGCTTCAAGTTTCGGGTTTTTCATATACACCTTCTCGAGTACCCGGAAAAAATACACCGCGTTCAACAGCGAGCTCACCAGGATAACAGCCAGGAACACCCAGTTTGCGTTTTCTATCGTACCCAGCACCAGATACCACTTGCTGAAAAACCCGGCCATCGGGGGCAGGCCGACCATGGACACGGCGGCAACGGTAAAGCTCGCCATCGTCCAGGGGTACTTTTTTCGATAGGTGTCGTTGAAAAGCCGGATATTGGAATGCCCCTCCCGGAACCGGAGGTTTCCGGCGACAAGGAACAGGCAGGCCTTCATCGCGGCATGGTTCAGCACATGAAGCACGGCTCCGATGAACCCCGCCGGATTCCCGAGGCTCAGCCCCATGATGATGTATCCGATCTGGGACACGCTGCTGTATGCAAGCATCCGCTTGAGCTCAGACTGGGCGATCGCCATAATCGACCCGTAAATGATGCCCATCGCGGCCAGGGTTCCGATCACCCCGGAAACCTTGACCACCGCGTCCATGGATTCGATTCCGAACAGATAAAGAAGAACACGGATCAATATATAGGCTCCGACCTTTGTGCCGGTGGGCGCGATCAACGCGCTGGAAGTGGATGAGGCAAAGGTATAGGCGTCCGGCAGCCAGCCGTGCATGGGAAAAAGCGCGGCTTTGATCCCGATGCCGACGGTCATAAGGATCAGGCCTGTGACAACCGGTGGGTCGGCGGCGAAATGCGGCAGCATCGCAGCCATGTCCAGGATGTTCAACGTCCCGGTGCAAGTGTAAAGAAAGCCGAGACCCAGAAGATACATGGAACCGCCGATAGTACCGATCACCAGGTAGCGGAATGCCGCGAAAGGCGCATGCCGGCTGCCGATTGCGATCAATCCGTAACTTGAAAGCGATGAAATTTCCAGGAATACATAAAGGTTGAACAGATCGCCAGTGCTGATGATCCCGTTGAATCCAAGCATCAAAAGCATCGCCACACTGTAGAAAGGCATCCGCTTGCCCCTGAATTCACGGGCCGACAGCGGTTTGGAATGAAGCAGAACCAGGAATGCCACGGAGTTGATCACAAGCAGGAAAAAAGCGGAAAGGCCGTCGTAGACGAATTCTATCCCGACAGGAGGGTCCCAGCCGCCGAAGGTGTGATGAATCGCGCCGCCGCTTACGTACGTTACAAATCCGTAAAGGGACAGGGCCGCAGCAAGGCCGGAAGCCGTCACCGCCATAGGATGGCTGAATTTCCTTTTCCACAGGCCGGCAAGAGGGATCAGGACGGCAAAGGCAAGGTATGTGAACGGTATCAATACCGGCAAATGATATTCGGTCATTCGATCATGTCCAAAATCTCTTGTTCATCAAGGCTCTGGTACCGGTTGAAAATCGACATCAGAAGCGCGAAAGCGACACCCAGGGTGGCCACCCCTACAACGATGGCCGTCAGCATCAGAGTATGAGGCAAGGGGTTCAGGTAATTGGACACATCCGCCACAGGTATCGACGGATCGAATATCGGAACCGTTGCATTCCATTTAGCCGCAATTGACACAAAAAAAAGTATTATTGAAGATTGTAGAATGGTCAGTCCGATAGTCTTCTTCACGAGGTTTTTCTTCATCAAAACTCCGTAAAGTCCTATACACAGCAGCATTATAGTCAACCAGTAGGAATAATGACCTAAAAAGAAATCAAACAAAATCTTCCCCTTTTGCCATGTTGTCATAGATCATTATTAGTATAGACATTACAGCCAGGCCCACGCCGATTTCAATAATGAGGATGCCATAATACCTAAGCATTACAGGCGTCACCCCTGAAAAAGGAATACTCCCGTAATCCAGAAAATAACCTCCGCCTACGATCGCCGCGATGCCGGTTGTGAAGTAAATCACGACCCCGAGAGCAGCCAGGGGGGTTGTGAAAAACTCCTCGATCTGGCGCCGCGCGATCAACCGGCCCCCTGCTATACGAACCAGCAGAACCGAGGCCGCAAGCAGGGTCCCTCCCTGGAATCCACCCCCTGGAGAATAGTGCCCGTGGAAAATCACATAGAGGCCGAACATCATGATGTAGGGGCTCAGGAATCGCGCTCCCAGGATAACGATCAAACTGCCGGACTGTCTTCTCATCGGCGGCGGTTCCTCCTGAGGATCAGCACGGTTATAAGACCGGCCGAATAAATGACCACCTGCTCGCCGAGCGTATCCACGCCACGGTAGTCGGCAAGGACAACGGTCACCATGTTGGGAGTTTTCGCGTCTTCGTAAGCTTTACGGATATAGTAGTTTCCGGCCACCGGCGTACCGGTTATGCTGATTTCCTGGTGCATAAGGTTACCTGGATCACCTCGGTAGGGCAAATCCATGGTGCCGTAGGCGAGAACAGAAAAAAACAGGATCAGTATCGAAATCTTTATTATTTTCAACCTTCAGCCTTGCTTGTCGTTCTATAGATCGCGACAATAAACAGGATTCCAGTCACCCCTGCGCCCACAACCGCCTCGGTGAACCCGACGTCGATCGCGCCCATCGTGATGAAAAGCAAAGCCATCGTGAAACTGAAAACCGTGAGCATCACGACCGCGACGAGCAGGTTTGCAACCTCAAGAGCCACGACGGCCAGCAGCACAAGAAAAATATAGAGGATCAGCTCAAGCTCCCAGTTCATTTGACTTCCACCTGCTTGCGACCGGTCAGCAGCGGCTCGACCTTGTTTTTGAACGCAGCACGCGACAGCGCATGGGATCCGATCGGGTTCGAGAGAGCGACGAACAGCACGATCAACAACAACTTCAAGCTGCTCTGGGTGAAACCTTCATATACGATCAGGCCGAGCATCACCGAAGAGATACCGAGGGCATCTGACATGCTCACCGCGTGGGTTCTCGAATAAAAGTCAGGAAGCCGCAAGATGCCGATGCTTCCCACCAGCATAAAAAATATTCCCAGACAAATAAGAAGAACGCTCAGAATATTCTGTAATACTGTCATTCGCTGTCCGATCTCCGTGAAGTCAAGTATTTCGCAACGGCCAGGATGCCTATAAACCCCAACACCGCATAAGCCAGCGTTATGTCGATGAACATATCGATCCTGCCATATAAAAAACCAATCAGGCAGATGAGGACCATCGTTTTGGTCGCGATCGCATTCGCTCCTACGAAACGGTCGTAGACCGTGGGTCCCTTGACCACCCGGATCAACGGTATTGCGATGATAATCGTCAAAACGACGGCACTATACAAAAAGAACTCGGTCATTGAATATCATCCGTGGATGAAATAATTTTTACATCATGAATCACATCTATTTTCTTATCTGAAAACAATTGAAAAACATGCAGGGGCATATTATCATTCAAAATATCGCCGGCGGACTCGGGGGTGAGCGCATGAACGATAAATTCATCATCTGCAATATCTATCGTGAGGGTGCCCGGGGTCAGGGTGATGGAATTGCCCAGCACCATCTTCGCCTGCGCGTGGGGGAGCCGGGTCTTGAATTTAAGGATATACGTTTCGATCGGCATCCGCGGGTGAATTATGACGAATGCAACCCTGAACCCTGACAGTAAAATCTGGTAAGCCAACCAGAACAAGTAGAAAAAAACTTTTAAGACACGTAAATTTCGGAGATTGTCAAGCTCAAAATCAAAGAATCGTGAGGTCTTCAGGCGGTAGTTGAAGGCAATGACCATACCGGCGCATAAAACACCCAGCCCGATATGAAAGGCATCCAGGTAACCGCTCATCGCGATCCAGAATACCATTAACCCTGTAAACAAAAAAAATAAATTATAGGTTCGCAGCTTCTTCATATCTAACAATCGACATAAAAGCCAAACTGACCAAATTTAAAAGCTACAACACAATAAAAATCCTCTTACATTCATTTAAATTAGGCAAAATAAAACAATATCTATAAAATGCTAATATCCCGCTATTTTACTTGAAATTTTTCACCTTCGGTACAGGTAACACGTTGCATTATCGGCGTCAAGAGATTTCTTCTCTCATCGGCCACCATCAGGTACTTCCGGGTGAGCACGAACAAGCAAAAACCTGTCGCTTCCAGATTTTTCCCTTGACATTGAAGTCCATTACAGCCATTAGTATTGGCAGGTTCAGGGTTGATTGCTGATTTCATAAATCCTGTTAAAAAATTTCACGGAATTTTTACCTCCTGTTTCTCCTTCTGTCTCTCTCTTGCTCCTGTGGTTAATTATTGTAATTACATTTTTTAAATAAATTAGATTTTTCTTTTATTTTAATAAAAAATTGCAATAAGTGATTTATTAAACAAACAAGCTTTATCTTTGCGTTTAATTACTCCGGAACGTTATCTTTTCGGAGGTGGAAAAAAGAATCATTGAATTCTTCTGCTACCTAGTGTCCATCCGGAAATGCCGGATGGACACAGCGAAGTTTCCAGATCGGAAATGAGGCATTTTGTCCAAGATCAAGAAAATCAAGGGGTTGTGCGGAGACGTACTGGAGTACGTCGCACAA
>DSCZ01000044.1 GCA_011048855.1 Desulfobacteraceae bacterium
ATATCCTCCTGCCCTTTTAATGTTTTGCAGAAGCGGATTCCTATCCGCGATCGGGTACCGATTTTCCCGCTTGCAAACAGCCTAAGCCTCTGCTATTTTTCATGCTAAATGAACGCCTTATTTGCTTCCATCGATATCGGCAGCTACACGGCGCGGTTGCTTGTGGCTCGAACCGGGAAGCCTTTTCCTTCCCTGAACCCTGTTCTGCGCAAAAGAGCCTACACTCGTCTGGCCGGAGATTTTCTACGCTCCGGCAGGGGAATCATACCCGACCCTGCAGTGGATCGACTCGCTGGTGTGATCGATGATTTCGTGGCATCGGCAGAGATTCACCGCCCCGTGGAAACATACGCAGCGGCCACAGGGGTTTTAAGAGAGGCGAAAAACAGGGATCAGGTGCTCGAAACTTTGAGGCTGCGGAGCGGCCTTGAAATTAGAAGTCTGAGCGGGCAGGAGGAGGCGATCCTGAGTTCTCTCGGCGTCGTTTATGCACTCGGGCTGGAAGACCGTCCTTACGTGGTTTTCGACCTTGGAGGGGGAAGCGCCGAAATAGTGGTTGAAAGTTCCGAGAGCCGCATGGTTGAATCCCTGCCGCTGGGGGCATCGGTTCTTACCGGACGATTTCTTGTTTCAGATCCTCCAGGTGAATTGGAGCTGGCAAGGCTTGAGTCTGAAATCAAAAGCGTGCTGGCCGGGGCGGCGATACGGATTCCGGGGGAGAAGACAGCCACGGTAATCGCGGGAACGGGTGGTACCATGACCGCGCTTGCGGCTGCCGTTGAAGGCCTGGATACGGATGAAATTCTTCCGGAAAGGATAAACGGGGTCCGGATCAGGCCGCAACGCCTGGATCAATTTATCGAGAGCTGGAAGAATCTCAGCTTGAAGGAAAGAATGAGCTTATCAAGCCTCGATGAAGGTCGTGCCGAGGTTGTTGTCGCCGGTGCGATGGTGGTTCGGGGGATCATGAATTATTTCGGAGAAGTCGGTGTTACGGCCTGTATGTCCGACTTGCTTGAAGGCTTGATAATAGAATCGGGGGAAAAATATGCACGAAAGTGAAATACCGTTGGGATTGACATTCGATGATGTAGTGCTGGTGCCGTCGCATTCGACGGTGATGCCGGGGGAGGTGGATATCTCGACCCGCCTGTCCCGGAACGTAAATTTGAACATCCCCATCGTCAGCGCTGCGATGGATACCGTTACTGAAGCCGAAACCGCGATCACCATGGCCAGGCAGGGAGGCATCGGATTTATTCACAAGAACATGAGCGCCGAGCGCCAGTGCCTGGAAGTTGAAAAAGTTAAGAAATCGGAAAGTGGTATGATCGTGGATCCGATTACGATCGGCCCGGAAAGCAAGATATACGAAGTGCTCGAGATCATGGGTAAATACAGGATATCCGGCGTCCCGGTCGTAAAGGATGGAAACCTGGTGGGGATCATCACGAACAGGGATCTCAGGTTTGAAACAAACCTGGACCAACGTGTCGGCAACGTGATGACCAAAGAGAACCTTGCCACGGCAAGGGTCGGGATCACGCTCGAAGAATCGAAGGCGATCCTTCATCAACGGCGGATAGAGAAACTGCTCGTGGTGGACGAACACGGAAAGCTGAAAGGTCTTATCACGATTAAAGATATCGAAAAGATCAAGAAGTACCCGAGCGCATGCAAGGACGCGCTTGGACGACTTCGAGTGGGGGCTGCGGTCGGCGTCGGCGGAGATGTCGATGACCGGGTGGCCCGGCTTCGTGCGGCGTCGGTGGATGTAGTCGCCGTGGATACCGCTCACGGTCACTCGGAGCGGGTTCTCCAGACCGTGCGTTCGATCAAGAAAAGATATCCGGACCTGGAACTGATTGCCGGAAACGTTGCGACGCCCGAAGGAACCCGTGCGTTGATCGATGCGGGGGTCGATGCCGTGAAGGTAGGTGTCGGGCCGGGCTCCATCTGCACGACGAGAGTCGTGGCCGGAGTGGGTGTTCCCCAGATGACCGCGATCATGTCGTGCTCGAAGGAAGCACGGGGCTTCGATGTGCCGGTGATCGCCGACGGAGGCATAAAGTTTTCCGGCGATATCACCAAGGCGCTGGCCGGCGGTGCGGCCTCTGTTATGATCGGAGGGCTTTTCGCCGGCACCGACGAAAGCCCTGGAGAGACGATCCTGTTTCAGGGCAGGTCCTACAAAGTTTACCGGGGCATGGGCTCTGTCGAAGCGATGAAGGACGGCAGCCGCGATCGTTATTTCCAGGAGGAATTCGACGTGGACAAAAAGTTTGTGCCGGAGGGGATCGTCGGCAGGGTTCCCTACCGGGGGCCTCTGACTGGAACCGTTTACCAGCTGGCAGGGGGGCTTAGGTCCGGGATGGGCTATCTGGGATGCCCGGATATCGATGCCCTTCATTCAAAAGCCTGCTTTTTCCGAATAACTCCGGCAGGATTGAAGGAAAGCCATGTTCACGATGTGATCATCACCAAGGAGGCGCCGAACTACCGGGTGGAGTGATATGGGAACAGATGCTTATAGCGAGAAAGTGCTGATCCTGGATTTCGGCTCCCAGTACACGCAGCTGATAGCCCGCAGGATCCGTGAAGCCAAAGTTTACTGCGAGATCCACCCGTTCAACGTTTCCCTGGAGGATATCCAGCATTATCGACCCAGGGGGATCATACTTTCGGGCGGACCTTCAAGTATATACGACAAAAATGCTCCCATGGCCGACAATGGAGTGCTTTCCCTCGGAGTACCTGTTCTGGGGATATGCTACGGAATGCAGTTTTTGACGCATGTGCTGGGTGGCAGTGTCGCTTACGCCCCGGACAGGGAATACGGCAGCGCGATGATCTCCATCGTAGAGGCGGGAGATCTTTTCGACGGACTCGAGGGACTCGACGAGCAGCCCGTGTGGATGAGTCATGGCGACCGTATAGACCGCCTGCCGGATGGGTTCCGGGTTCTCGCTGCGAGTAAAAACAGCCCGGTCGCGGCAATGGCCGATTTTTCGAGGAAGTTTTACGGGGTCCAGTTCCACCCGGAGGTGGTGCATACTCCGGAAGGGAAGAGGATTCTAAAGAATTTTTTGTTCGGAATCTGCAGGTGCAAACCCGTGTGGACCATGACATCGTTCGTCCGCCGGACGATCAGGCGGCTGCGCGAGGAGATCGGAGAGAAGGAAAGGGTTATCTGTGGTCTTTCCGGCGGGGTCGACTCCTCGGTGACCGCGGTGCTTCTGCACAGGGCGATAGGCGAAAGGCTTTCGTGTATTTTTGTGGATAACGGCCTTTTACGGCGCGGGGAAGCAGGCGAGGTGTCACGCACCTTCAAGGAATACTACGGGATGGATTTTCACCTGGTGGACGCCTCCGATGCATTCCTGAAGAGCCTGCGGGGTGTCGTCGAACCGGAGGAGAAGCGTAAGATAATCGGGCGTGAGTTCATCCGCGTGTTTGAACAAAAGGCACGTGAACTCGGAGATGCGAAGTACCTGGCACAGGGGACGTTATATCCTGATGTCATAGAGAGTGTTTCCTTCAAGGGTCCTTCATCGGTGATAAAGTCGCACCACAATGTGGGCGGTCTGCCTGAAATCATGAACCTTCGCCTGGTCGAGCCCCTGCGAGAGTTGTTCAAGGATGAGGTTCGAGAGGTGGGGATCGAGCTGGATCTGCCCAGGGAAATGGTACTTCGCCAGCCGTTCCCGGGCCCGGGCCTCGCGATCAGGGTGCTGGGGGAGGTCACAGTCGAACGGCTGGAAATTCTAAAGGCTGCGGATGTGATCGTGCAGGAGGAGATTCTTACCGCCGGCCTTTACGAGAAGGTCTGGCAGTCCTTCGCGGTGCTGCTGCCGGTCCGAACGGTCGGGGTGATGGGGGATGAGAGGACTTACGAAAACGTCATCGCGGTTCGGGTCGTGGACAGCCTCGACGCGATGACCGCAGATTGGTCGCGCGTTCCATATACTGTTCTGGGGCGTATCTCGAACCGAATCATCAACAGCGTGAACGGGGTGAACCGTGTCGTTTACGATATTTCATCGAAGCCGCCGGGCACGATTGAATGGGAATGAAAAGGGAGAGGAAAAATGAAAAAATCCATAAAATATTACTGGGGAAAGCGGCTTGCCGATTTAAAAGAGGCTTTTGAAGCGAATAATTTTCAGGCGTTTGTCGTTTCAAGCCTGGAAGAGGCCAAAGAACTTGTTCTTAAAGAACTTCTGTCTGCATCCGAGGGGAAGAAGGTAAGCTGGGGAGGTTCGATGACGTTTGTGGCCACCGGGCTTTACCATGAACTGAGGGCTCGGGACGACCTGGAGATCCTGGATACGTTCCGCAGAGACATGACTGCCGAAGATCTCATTGAACTCCGCCGGCAGTCTTTACTTTCCGATATTTATATTACCGGCAGCAACGCGGTTACCGAAGCCGGGCAGCTGGTGAACCTGGACATGACCGGAAACCGCGTGGCCGCCCTTGCTTTCGGCCCGAAGAAAGTGATCGTCCTGGTTGGGAGGAACAAGATATGCACCGATCTGGATGAAGCCATGAAAAGAGTAAAGGATTATGCGGCACCGACCAATGCGATGAGGCTCGAAAAGAAGGTTCCCTGCGCGAAAACCACTTACTGCGAGGAATGCAGGAGCGCCGATCGTCTCTGCAATACCTGGAATATCACCGAGAAAAGCTATCCAAAGGGCCGAATCACCGTGGTTTTGATGGATGTGGAGGCCGGCCTTTAGTATTTTGAACCGTGATGAAGGATTTACTTTGCCATGAAAGTTGTAAAAATAGGCGGCGGCTGCCTTAAGGGCAGAAAGAACATCGCCCGAATACTGGAGTTAATAGCGGAGCGCGGGAAAGAAAACGTGTTTGTTGTTTCGGCGTTTAACGGAATAACGGACCTTCTCGTTTCCGGAATGAGTGATGCCCTCGAAGACGAGGCGAACATCCCCCGTATCATGAGCCGGTTGAAAAACCGCCACGTATTGACGGCAAGGCACCTTATCTCCTCGTCTGTGCATATGCGCAAGTTTACGACCGATCTCAACAAGTCCATGAGCCAGCTGGAAAGGCTGTATTACGGCCTTAATTTCACCAGGGAAATCACCCCGCGCTTGAGGGATGTGATCGGGAGCTTCGGAGAGCGGTTATGCGTAAAACTGCTGGTGGGTGTGCTCAGGGAGAGGGGCATTCAGACCACCTACCGCATGCCGCATACGATAGGGCTCGTGACCGACGGCAGGTTCGGGGATGCGACGGCCGACATGAAAAAAACCGAGGAGAACCTTAAGCGAAACGTCCTTCCACTTATAAGGGAGGGGATGTGCGTTTTCATCCCGGGTTTTTTCGGTGTCAGCGAAACCGGTGACATCACCACATTCGGAAGAGGGGGTAGCGATTATTCGGCAGCGGTTGTCGCCGTGGCCCTCGGGGCCGATACGCTCGAAATCTGGAAGGATACCGAGGGTTATTTGAGTGCGGATCCGAGATTCGTGCCGGATGCCAGGCTCATTTCGGTTTTGAGCTACGATGAAGCAGCGGAGCTTTCCTATTTCGGTGCAAAGATTCTACATCCCCGCACGGTGGAGCCGATACGAAAAACGAATTTGAACATAGCGATCAAGAATACGGTGAACCCAGACGCCCCCGGAAGCCTGATAACTCCTCGAAGCGGCAAGTCGGACACCGTGGTGAAAAGCGTGGCGTGTGAAACGGACATCGCCATTCTCAAGGTGCACGGGTCGGCTGTGGGTGCAAGGCCCGGGATACTCGGGAACGTGGCCAACCGGCTTTCCCAGCGGGGCATCAACATCAAGTCCGCGGTAACCAGCCAGACCTGTATCAGCCTGCTGCTTTCCCTGGAGGATCTTGAACCTGGCTACAGGGCGCTCGTGGGGCTTAAGCCGAAACCTTACCGGAGGCTGGAACGGATAAAAGACGTGGCGATGGTCAGCATCGTCGGTGAAGGGCTGGGGCAGCACCGGGGTATCGCCGCCCGCTGTTTCACTGCGGTCGCCGAATGCGGCGTCAACGTGGAGATGATCTCGTTCGGTCCGTCCCCGGTGGCTCTCTATTTTCTGGTGAAAAGCGGGGAATTGAAAAAAGCGGTATCCGCAATTCATAGCACGATATTTTCACAGTAACGATTTCTCATACATCTCCCTGACATGATAGGAGCTCCGCACAAACGGGCCGCTTGCCACCCCCTTGAAGCCGATTTCGATGGCGCGCTCCTTCCAGAATTGAAATTCTTCCGGCGGGATGAACCTTGCGACAGGCGCGTGATGGGGGGTGGGCTGAAGGTACTGTCCAAGTGTGAGCAGGCTGCATCCTGCGGCTGCGAGGTCATAAAAGGTTTCTTCCAGTTCTTTTTCGGATTCCCCGAGCCCCAGCATCATTCCTGATTTAACCGGTAAGCCCGGCGCCCTGTCCCGGGCGGTTGAAAGGACTTCGAGCGATCTCTTGTAAAGCGCGGCCGGCCGAACGGACGGATAAAGCCGCGGCACGGTTTCGATGTTGTGGTTGAGGACGTTTGGTTCGGCCAGGAGCACTTCTTCGAGCGCGTCGGTGCTTCCCCGGAAATCGGGAATGAGAACTTCAACGTAAACCTGTTGAATTTGTTCGCGTAAAGCATAAATCGTATCTTTAAAAGCCGATGCTCCGCCGTCGGCAAGATCGTCACGGGTGACGGATGTGACCACCACGTATTCAAGCCCGAGAGTCGCCGCCGCTTCGGCCACCCGGACGGGTTCGGCCGCATCCGGAGGGTCTGGGCGGCCGTGAGCCACAGCGCAGAAGCGGCAGTCCCTGGTGCAGCGGTCTCCGAGAATAAGGAACGTGGCGGTTCCGCTCTGGAAGCATTCGAACATGTTAGGGCATCGGGCTTCCTGGCAGACCGTGTGGAGGCCCGATCGGGCGAGAAGTCTCCGGATCTTCTCGTATTGAGGTCCGCTGGGGAGCCGTTTTCTCAACCATTCAGGCTTTTTGGACCTTGTTCCCGGCTTAGAATTCATTTCATGAAAACCTCCGCTGGAGGGGGGCCGTCCCAAAATTGACGGCCTCGTAAAAAGTCAAAAAAACGATGTCCCTCGGCGTCGGTATCGGGATCGGTATCGGACGTTGATCGGCAGCCTTTACGACCCCGATACCGATCCCGACCCCGACGCCGATAAGGCAGGGATGGTACTTTTTACAAAGTCCTCAAGTTTCACGTTGAAAACCCGTTCAACGTTTTCCTTCATGACCGGCAGAACTTTTTTTACTCCGATATCGGCTGCGAGTTCCACCGCGAGGGAAGTCATCTTCACCCCGTAAAGCCCACATGGATTGATCCAGGAAAACGGTTCGAGATCCACATTGACATTGAATGCGAGGCCATGGCAGGTGACGCCTCGACGAACCGCGAGCCCGATGCTCCCGAGTTTTTTTTCTCCGACCCAGACCCCCCTGTTCAGGGGATTTCTCTTTGCGTCGACATCGAAACCGGAAGCGGTCCGTATCATGATCTCCTCGAGAAGCTCCACGAATTCCACGACCCCCAATCTTGCCTTTTTAAGGGCCACGATGGGATACAGGATGATCTGCCCCGGGCCGTGATAGGTGATGGTGCCGCCCCGGTTGGTCTGGACTACGGGAATCCCGGATGCCTCGAGAGTGTCTTCCGGTGCAGTGATATATTCACGGCCGCCTCTTCTTCCGAGGGTGAACACCGGGCTGTGTTCGAGAAAGATAAAGGCATCCCGGTCCAGTGTGCCGGCCGCCCTTGCCTCAGCCAGGGAAAATTGAAAAGCAAGGGCCTCTTCGTACCCTGTTTCGGGAAGCTCGACATACAAAGCGCGTCCGGGAAGACCGGCATGCCGGTCATCGCGCATTTTCATCGGTGTCGTATCCCGGCCGGAAAACTTCATCACATTTTCCGGGAGGAAGTTTAAGCCGTTTTATCGCGATATCCGCAAGCTGGGAGATGGGGTCCACCATCTGCGATACGGCGGGGTAATAAGCGAACTCGGCGTCCGCGAGGTCATGGACTGTCATCTCACCGTGCACCGCTGCAGCGAAAACATTTATCCTCCATGCGACACCCTCAGGGCCGAGAGCCTGGGCTCCCAGGATTTTACCTGTGCCTTCTTCCACCACTGCCCTTAGCGTCACTGTAACGCCTCCAGGCATGTAATGGGATTTGGTTTCGGCGGAAAGGTTGACAGCCTTTGCATGGTATCCCAGTCGGAGGGCGGTTTCAAGTGTATAGCCGGTACCGCCGATATAGAGAGGGCCGAGTGCTGTGACGAAAGTATTGAGTGCCCCGGGATAAGAGACATGACCTCCGGCCGCATTTACGCCGGCCACCATTCCCTGTTTATAGGCGGCGGTGGCAAGCTGCATTACACAGGGGCTGCGGTCGATCCGCGAGAAACTGCGCACGATATCCCCCACCGCGTATACATCTTTCAACGAGGTTTCCATGCGGTTGTCCACGACAAGGAAGCCGCGGTCTTCGTCCGCGCCTGCACGAACCGCAAGTTCGGAGCGCGGGGCTCTGCCAGCGGCCATCACCAGGATTTCACATGGAATCGTTTCGTCTTCCACCTGTACTCCTTCGACGCGGCTGCGCCCCAGGACACGGGTTATCGGGCGGCCGAACACGGGCTTTATGCCGAGATCCTTCATCCGATCGAGCACGTGCCCGGCCATTTCAGGATCTATCGTACGGGGTAAGGGCCTGTCCTCGGCCTCGACGACGGTGACTGAGAGCCCCAGCTTGACAAGGGCGTGCGCAGTTTCAAGACCTATGGCTCCGGCCCCGACCACGACCGCACTACGGGAATCAGCCGATGTTGCCGCGTTTTTAAGTTCCGAAACGCTTTCTATGTCCGAAACAACGTAGATCCCTTTTCCGGCGAGTTCACAGGCTCCGGGGACAGGGAGCATGACAGGCCCGGCCCCTGTGGCCAGCACGAGAGCGTCATAGGTGATTTGGAGTTTCTCGCCGTTTAGAAGATTTTTTACAGTCAGGAGTTTTGTGTCCGGGTCGAGTGAAACGGCTGAATGCGCCAGATATTTGGAAAGCCTGTTTTTGATTTCAGGAAGTGAATGCTTCAGCCGGTCCATGTCTTCCACCACCCCTTCGAGTGCGAAAGGGAGTGCGCAGGGGGAAAACTGGTCGAAATCCCGTTCCTCTATGAAGATGACACGGCATCTTCGGTCCTGCGAAAGAGCGGCCTTGGAGGCATGGAGCCCTCCCGCACCGAGGCCTACGATCACAATGTTCCGTTGTTGATTCGAGTCGTCTTTCATGACGGTCCTTTATCATCCGGCAAGGCAGGGTTTTCTTGCAGCCGCCACCTCATCGAGCCTTCGCAGTTTACTGAGGGAGGGAGCGGAGCGTAGAACATCCGGGTTTTCCCTGGCTTCCTTTGCTATGCTTTGCAATGCATCGACAAATTGATCCAGATTTTCTATCGATTCTGTTTCTGTCGGTTCCACCATGACGGCGCCGGGCACCACCAGGGGAAAGTACACGGTTGGGGGATGGAAACCATAGTCAATCAGGCGCTTGGCAATGTCGAGCGTAGAAACCCCGTACTCTTTCTGGAAAGCATCCGAAAACACGCATTCATGCATGCACGGCCTGTCGTAGGCCAGGTGCAGATCTTCCTTCAGGCGCTCCTTCAAATAGTTTGCGTTTAAAACCGCAAGCCTGCTGGCCTGCGCAAGGTCGGGACCCATGCTCCTGATATAACTGTAGGCCTTGATTGCCACCCCGATGCTTCCGTGAAACGCAAGCACCCTGCCGATCGAGAGCGGAAAGTTCGAAGACAGCTCAAATGCGCCGTCATCCCCCATGACTACGCGGGGAACCGGCAGAAAAGGCGCCAGGTGTTTTTTGACCGCGACCGGACCGGAACCGGGGCCTCCGCCTCCATGGGGCGTCGAAAAGGTTTTGTGAAGGTTCAAATGCATGACGTCAACGCCGAGGTCTCCCATTTTCACAATCCCCATCACCGCGTTCATGTTCGCCCCGTCGCAATAGACAAGCCCGCCTTTTGCATGCACGATGTCAGCGATTCTGTGCAGGTGCTCCTCGAAAAGCCCGAGGGTATTCGGGTTCGTAACCATGATTCCGGCCACGTCTTCGTCCATCATTGCTTCAACCGCTTCCGGGTCCATGATACCGTGTTCGTTCGACCTGAGAGGGACAGGAGTATACCCGCAGAGTGCCGCGCTTGCCGGGTTGGTGCCGTGGGCCGTATCGGGGACGATTATCTTCGACTTCCTTGCCTCGTGATGCTCGTGAAACGCATGGATAAGGAGCATGCCCGTCAATTCCCCGTGCGCTCCGGCCGAAGGCTGGATCGTTGTCTCGTCCATGCCGGTGATTTCTGAAAGGTAATGCTCTGTTTCACTGATGATTTTCAAAAGACCCTGGCAGAGACTTTCCGGAAGAAGGGGATGGGCTCCGGTGAATCCTGAAAGTGAGGCCTGCCGTTCGTTGGTTTTGGGGTTGTATTTCATTGTACAGGAACCCAGCGGGTACATGCCCGTGTCCAGGCCGAAATTCCACTGGGAGAGCCTGGTGTAGTGCCTGACCACATCCACCTCGCTCAACTCCGGAATGTCCGGAGGATCGCCGGTCAGTTCTTCCGCAAGCGGGTGCGACCCAACATCCCTCTCCGGCGGCGAAAAGCCACGGCGTCCTTTTTTTCCCTTTTCCCAGAGCAATGGTTCTTCCAGTATCAGCCCTGAAGAGGCCGTAACGCGGCTCATGATGCAACCTCCTTGACCAGTTCATCCATCCGGCTCCTGGTTTTGGTCTCTGTGACGCATACCAGGTGATGCCCGGAAAGTTCCGGGTAATAATCGTCAAGCGCAAGCCCCGGGACCGTCCCTTTTTCCAGCAGGGCCGGGAGTTTTTCGTCGAAGCCGGCCGGGAACTTTACTACGAATTCGTTGAATGTATGCGCGGTGAAGGGAATCGTGCAGCCGGCCTCCACGAGTGCGGCTTTGAGGTATTCAGCCTTGTCCCGGTTCAGGAGTGCGAGTTCACGCATCCCTGTGCTTCCCAGGCACGCGAGGTAAACCGCTGCTGTCAGCGCACACAGGCTGTTGTTGGTGCATATGTTCGATGTGGCTTTTTCCCTTCGGATATGCTGCTCCCTGGTTGCAAGCGTAAGCACGAAACCACGCCTTCCTTCGATATCCGTCGTTTTGCCGACGAGGCGGCCGGGAAGACTGCGCATGAATTTCGCGCGGCCGGCCAGAATCCCCAGTCCCGGTCCCCCGAAGTTCATCGGGATGCCGAAGCTTTGACCTTCGCCACATGCAATGTCTGCCCCCTGGCTTCCAGGGTTTTTGATCAATCCGTAGGCCATGGGCTCGGTGAAAGCTGCTGCAAAAAGCGCCCCGAGGTCATGTGATACTGCTGCTGTGGAATCCAGGTCTTCAATACACCCGAAAAAGTTCGGAGATTGAACTGCCACTCCCGCAAGACCGTCAAGGCCGTCGAGCGGGCCGAGGTCGGTTGTCCCGTCATCTTTATATGGGAGATCCACCACTTCGCAGCCGGTTGGTGTGAGGTAGGTTTTAACGACACTCCGGTAGAGTGGGTGAATCAGCCGCGAAACCGCAACCTTGGTGCGTTTGGTCACACGCACGGCCATCAACAGGGATTCCGCAAGCGCGGTGGAACCGTCGTAGTGGCTTGCGGTCGTCACATCCATGCCTAAAAGCCTCGATATCAGGGTCTGGTATTCGTATATCGCCTGGAGGGTGCCCTGGCTGATTTCGGGCTGGTAGGGCGTATAGGACGTGACGAATTCGGATCGGGAAGCCAGGTTTGTCACCACGGCGGGAATATGGTGTTCGTACCTCCCGGCGCCCAGAAAAATGTTGGCACGTGGACCGGTTGCCTGCCGCGATGCCAGTGAATCCATGTGATCGTTCAGTGCCCATTCGTTTAGAGGGGGCGGTAGATGGAGCGGCCCGTCCATGCGTGAATCGGTCGGAACAGTCGAAAAAAGATCATCGATTGAGCCTGCTCCTATGACGCGGAGCATCTTTTCGATATCTTCAGCGGTGTGTGGAAGATAGCGCATCTGTTATTCCCCTTTTAGAGATGCGACATACGCCTCTGCGGTCATGAGAGAATCGAGCTCAGAGCTGCCCGCCGGCTTCACTTTGACAAACCATCCCGCCCCGTAAGGGTCTTTATTGACCGTTTCAGGGGAATCTTCAAGCGCGCTGTTGACTTCGACGATCTCCCCGCCGACCGGAATGTAGCATTCGGATACGGCTTTTACCGATTCCACGGTCGCAAACACTTCGTTGGCGGAAAAAACGCTGCCCCTTTCAGGGAGCTCGACGAAAACCACATCCCCCAGTTGATCCTGGGCATAGTCATTGAGGCCGACTTCCACGAGGTTTCCTTCCAGTTTCGCCCATTCATGATCGCTGGAGTAGCGGAGAGTATCCGGAAAATTAAGTTCATCTATCTGCTTCGGCATGATTTTCTCCTTTCGATTTCCTTTATGGTGCATCCCCCGAAATATTCAATCGAGCCGCCCCGATCTGTGCATCATCGCTATAACGGCATCGTTTTCGATCAATCGCGAATTGGGAGTTAAGTCCCGGGGCGCTCATGAAACGAAGATTGCATTTTCTGATGGATATGTCAATAAATTTTCCATTTACTTGTAGATTCATCAAAAAGAAGTTTTTATATAGAGGATATTGTCATTGTTTCAACGCCGCGCCTTGCTTTTTGATGTTCTGTGGGAGCGGATTGTATCCGCGATTTCCTTATCCTTGTCCCTCGGGATCGGAATGGAGAATGGGTGATGGAGATGCAGCGAGGTGGGGAAGAGTTATAGTTATTGGTTATTGGTTAAGGGAAAAAATCTTTAATATTCTAATTCTTGTATGAATTTCTAATAGCTAAAGGCTAATGGCTAAATGCTAATAGCTGGTTTCCATCCGGAAATGCCGGATGGGCACGTGCTAGAGGATATAGGGAACCTTTAAATTATAGCCCTTGTATACGACAAAGGATTCGACGGACTGAACCTGTTCGATTTTTGAAACTTCCTGCGTGAAAAATTCCAGCAGGCCGAATTCTTCTTTCAGCAAAACAATTAAGATTAAATCAAATCTGCCGGTGACAACGCTTACCGATACCACCCCTTTGAGATTTGCGAATTCCTTGCCCTTGGCGACCAGTTCCATCGTATCCAGCTTTACGCCGATCAGGGCGGTATGATGCCCGGGAATCGCTTCGGGATCTACGAGACCGGCGATGTCGAGGATCCCCTCCTCGACTAGTTTATTGACCCTGGCTCTGACGGTGTTTTCAGAGACATTCAGTTCATCGGCGATTTTTTTGAACGACTTCCTGCCGTCACGAAGATGCTTGCAGATTGCGATGCTTGTTTCATCTATTTTCATGTTCGACCCCTGTTCATGCGTATCCGAGTTCCTCCAGTTCCTCCTCGCTCATGCCCAGATAGTGGGCCACTTCATGCACGACCGTGATCTCGATCTGCTCCTCGAGTTCGTGTTGGGAACTGAATTCGGTTTCCAGCGGTTCCTGAAAGATGAAAATGGTGTCCGGGTAAAGCGGGGGATCCATCACCGACCGCTCCGAAAGGGGAACCCCTTCGAAAATGCCGAACAAGGTTTCATCCGGCGGAATTTCCATGCTTTCCAGTAGTTCGGGGGAGGGGCGCTTCTGCACCGAAATGACGATGTTTTCCATCCGATTCCTGATTTCCGGGGGAATGCGACCGAGGGCACGGTTCACGATCCGGTCGAACTCTTCTTCTTTGAGTTTCATCGATCGCCCTCCAAAATTGGTTTCACCGCTGTCAATGGTCCATGGAAATACCAGAATCCTTGTGTCGTGTCGACAGGAAAAACAATGTCCTTGACAGCATCCGTCATCCCAGGACATATCCAGCCCCCGTGCCCCTCCCTGACCCTGCCCGCGCGCCCAGGATCATCACATGCCGATGTCCGCCTTCAAACATGGATGCCATGAATTGGGCGATTGCGGCAGGGGCCAAAAACTGCCCCATGCAGGCACGCGCCGTTCGGTCCGGGGAACCGTTAAACGACCGGCCTTTCTTCATAAGGCGACTGTTTTAATCCTTGCCCACTCCCTGTTTGAGTGGTATAGAAACACAATCTTGAATCGATGAATGGTCAAAAATCGAATGATCGACACTTCGCGCATATATGAATGCCACTTTCATAATCCACAGAAAAATTTCTCCGGAGATCAAAAGAGGTCAAACCCGGAAGCGGTTTTTGCGGAGAAGTTTGCCCGGTCTTATTCTGATAGATTTTTGCACATTCATTCAGGAACTTGCAAAGATAATACGCTGTTCATTCGCGAAGTGCCTGTATCTGGGAATGGCATAGCCGACTTGGTTGTCTTCAGTTGGGCCCGTTCCTTGGGCCGTCAGGCATCCACATCCCTCAATCTTGAAGAACTCGACCCAACCGTCCGTGCTTTCGAACTCAAATTGTCAAACTGGCGCAGACCATCAGATAACGGCCGGATGTGTTCGTCACGGGATTTCTGATCAAGGACAATCCCCGCTGACGCTATTTCACTATAGGCCTGGTTTGCACGTAAAACAGCTTGGGCACAATTCTCCAGGCTTTCAAGAATGTCATCACTTACAAGTTCTATATTCAATGATCTTATCGCTTCCCAAGACTGTAGGACTTCTTCTGATCGCTCCGGCTCAGGATCATAGTCGGCGTCGTGAGCCATTTTATTAATTACACCTGGCACAAAGCCAGTGATAGCCTCTTTTTCCGAGAACATAATTCTATTGAGTAACAACTTGCTCAAATAGCGAATGATCGGCAACCTGCCGCCGGATGATGGAAAAAACCTGTCTATCGAAAACATTCGTAGATTTGAATACCAGCCTGTGGCGCCTGCCGAGCCGCCGGCAGCGCCGATAAAGGGCGTTAGGATATCAGAATAACCATTGATGACCTGAAACCCATTGACTGAAAGAGACAAATTCAGCATCATCCAATTTGCCACTACGTCAGTGTCAAGAATCAATGTTCTTGATGATGTTTTCAGGTTTTATATCCCTGCCCTTGCGGGAGATCGCCTCCGCAAATACATTGAGATGGGATGTAGATGTCAACCCTGTGCGCAAACTCAACAGTCTCTTTGTTGTTGCTCATGCTCTCTCCAGCAGTAGCTTCATATTCAACGCGTCCTAGTCAATGCCGTTGTTCGGGGTGTTTAATAGTTCCAGGGCTTCTGCATCAGCAAGATCTTTTGTTCTTCCTGTTGCTCTTTTATTGGTGATAAGGTCATCGATTGAAAGGATATGCACGTCAATCCCATCAATGTTTACCAAAACTGCATTTTGATAGGTATTCTCAAATGTTAGTCCGGTTGCGGCTGTGATAATATCAATTCGTCTCGGTGCGACTCCGATCTGAAAGACAGTTCCGTCTTCCTCAAGATCTTTTCTGGTAATATTGTGCAATGGTGCACCGAAATTGCGCAATGCTCTGAGGACGGCTTCGGCGTTATCAGGAGATGGCATTATCCAGATATCGATATCCATTGTAGCCCTGGGATATCCATGCGCGGCAAGTGCATATGCTCCGACAAGGATAAATTTAACCTTTTCGTCGGATAAGGCGTGTAAGATGTCTCTGTAATCTTCGTTCAACATCATGCTTTTTGCTCAGGGAAGCGATTTCTTTTGTTAATGGCCAGATAAGAAGAATACGATCTTCAGCACTACCGGGAACGTAATCTACATTACGGTTATCGGTTATTCTGTAAATTGCAGTATGTTTTCGGTCCATGCGCATATTTACAAGGCTAGCACTTTAACCTGATAGATTCAATTCTCGAAATTTCACTCGTGCCCATCCGGCATTTCCGGATGCGAACTTATTAAAAATATATTCCAATTCATCCTGTGCGGGAAGATTCCACTAGAATATTTTCGCCTGAGAAGCCTATTTTTTGCCCTTTTCTGATCTTGCACCTCTTTCGGTGTTCAACCTGGCCGTCCACTTTCACCAGGCCCTCCTCGACCGCCGCCTTGGCGGCGCCCCCGCTTTCACACAGGCCTGAAGCTTTCAACAGCTTGATGAGTTCTATATAATCCCCGTCTATGGTGAACTTTTCCAATGCAGCTCCTCGATGCTCAAATCAAAAATTTTTTATTTTTCGAACCATATGTTCCAGGCCGTTTATCTTGATTTCATAGATCGCCTGCAGCATCGATCCCAGTTCCCCTTCGGGGAAGCCTTTCTGTGAAAACCAAACCAGGTAGGCCTCGGGCAGATCGATGAGATATCTCCCCTGGTATTTGCCGAAGGGCATTTTCGTTTTTGCCAGCCTGAGCAGGTAGACTGTGTTGTCTGTGACGTTCGGTGTTTCTGTCATACAGGTCTCCATTTGATAAAAATAAATCTACCACGCGTCTCTTCCGGAGGCAAACAGAATGCTCTTTTCTTTTTCTCATCCATCACCAAGAATGCCATCTCTTGATGGGGTGAATTGCAAACGCGGCGACGGGATCGTATTTGAATTATACAGTCGGAAATTTGACGGCGACGTAAAAAGTTCAACTGCTGCGTTACGCTTCATCCTTCGTCGCTGCAGCGTACTGTAAGTACGCCTCACTCCTCAGGATTCGCAAGCCTTGCATTTGGAGCTTTTTACATAGCCGTCTCATTTGTGAGTTTTTACGAACTCATCAATTGGCGTTTCATCACATTTATCGCGCGAAAAATGTGATTTTTTTCACATAATCGAACGGAATGCTTGGCTTCGGATCCTGCAATGGGATATATATTTCACCATGAAAAGGGATCTTTATTTGCAATTGCAACGATGGAAAATTTCTCCTCGGCGAAAGCCGTTGTTGCTGCAGGGCGCCCGGCAGACAGGAAAGACTTATCTTTTGCAAAAATTCGGTCAGGAAAAGTACCAGTCCGTCATTTATTGCAACTTTGAAGAAAATCCTAATCTGGATCAATTTTTTCAGAGGGATCTCGATCCAGACAGGATACTTGCGGAGCTTTCGGTTTATTTCGACCGGGAAATCCGCCCCGGAAAGGACCTGGTTATCTTCGACGAAGTGCAGGTATCCAATCATGCATTGAATTCGCTGAAGTATTTCGCCGAGAAGCGTAATGACATCCATATTGCTGCCGCCGGTTCCCTTCTTGGCTTGAAACCTTCGACTCCAGGGTCGTTTCCGGTCGGAAAGGTCACTTTCCAATACCTTCATCCGATGACATTTCTTGAATTTTTAGAGGCCATGGGAGAAGGACGCCATCGTCGGCTTATTGAAGGCGTCAATAAACTGGAGCCACTTACGGAAGCGTTCCACAACCGGCTGATCGACCTGCTCCGGCAGTATTATTTCACTGGAGGGATGCCGGAGGCAGTGGGCCATTTCGCGGGAGCAGGGGATGCGCAGGGCACGCGTGAAATTCAACAGAATATCCTCAGATCCTATGTGCTTGATTTCGCAAAACATGCGCCTCCAGCGGATATACACAAGTTGACCTCCATCTGGGAATCTATTCCCAAACATCTGGCCCGTGAAAACAAGAAATTCATTTTTTCAGCAATTAGAAAAGGGGCACGCGCGCGGGAATATGAAAATGCTTTGGTTTGGTTGCGGGATGCCGGCCTGGTTTACCGTGCGACGGCCGCGGAAAAAGATCGGATTCCACTTAAACACTATGCTGATCCCGGCTGTTTCAAAATATATGCTTTGGATGTAGGCCTCCTGGGAGCGATGGCTGATTCATCCGCCAGGCTCCTGGCAAGCGGGGGGCGTCTGTTCAACGAATATGAAGGTGCTTTCGTGGAAAACTATGTGGCTCAACAGCTCGTCTCGTGCGGAACCAGGGATCTCTACTACTGGCGAAGCAGTGGCGGGCGGGCCGAACTAGACTTTTTAGTTGAAAGTGATGATCTGGTGTTTCCTCTGGAAGTCAAAGCCGGGATCAACCCCAGGAGCAAGAGTCTTAAGTCATATGATGCACAATTTTCCCCTCCCGTGTTGTTGCGGTTCAATCTTCTGAATTTTCATAGGGACGGAAAATTGTATAATATCCCATTGTATGCCGTGTCACAAATTTACAGGCTTCTCAACCACCTCTGCGAATGAATTTTGCTTTTTTTCCTTCATGCGAAATATCAACATCTCTTTATTCCCCATTTGCCGGTGGCAGCCCCCGATAGGATATGCGGCGTACACCGTGCCGGTTCAAGGCAATAACACTGACAAGGATCAAGACACCGCCGGATATGAAGCGAATTGTAAGGCGCTCGCCCATAAAGAAGACACCGAAAAGTGCCGTGAACAGCACTTCGCTCATCAGGAAAAGCCCCCCCCTCCCAGCTTTTACAGTAGTGAAACCCCTGGTTCATCAGGAGCTGCCCGAAGATCGAAGTGACGGCGATCCCCGCGAGGATCGCTGCATCAAGCGGTGAAGAAGGTATCCCCGGAGACGTGAACATATGAGGAAGGCTAACGCCGGTTCCCATGATACAGAAAAACATGAAGATAACCACCGAGCCGTTGGTCTCACGCAGCTTCTTGATGATCGAGATGGTGAGCCCGGCGATGACCCCTGCAAGCAGGGCAAATACCTGGCCTAAAATAGACCCCTCGATCTTGATGTCGAAAATAACGGCGACACCGGCAATCGCAGCCAGCACACAGACCGTTTCGAATCTCGAAATGTTTTCCCTGAAAAGAAGAAACGAAAAGGCGGCGGCGAAGGCAGGAAACGAATAGAAGAGCACA
>DSCZ01000046.1 GCA_011048855.1 Desulfobacteraceae bacterium
ACCGATAGTTATAGGGCAGGCCTGTGAATTCGACTACTCGGGAACCCAGGCCTGTAAGGCACTCAAAAAACTCGGTTATGAAGTTCTGCTTGTCAACTCCAATCCGGCCACGATCATGACCGACCCGGGAATGGCCGATATCACTTACATAGAACCGCTCAATCTTGAAACGCTGAGCAGAATCATCGAAAAAGAACGCCCCGATGCACTGCTGCCCAACCTGGGCGGGCAGACCGCGCTCAATCTTTCTTCCGGACTTTCCCGTTCCGGTGTACTCGAACGTTATGGCGTACAAATAATCGGCGTCGCCCTTGATGCGATAGAACGCGGTGAAGACCGGACCGCGTTCAAAGAGACCATGACGCGCCTCGGGATCGAAATCCCTCAAAGCGAATCCGCCTACAGCGTTGAAGAGGCTGAGCATATCGCTCAAAAGCTGGGCTATCCCGTTGTAATCAGGCCGGCGTATACCATGGGTGGAACAGGCGGGGGCCTGGTTTATAATTCTGAGGAACTGCAAATCATAGCCGGACGCGGCATCGCGGCAAGCCTCGTAGGCCAGGTGCTTGTAGAAGAGTCGGTAGTCGGCTGGGAAGAGCTGGAACTCGAGGTCGTACGCGACGCCGACAATCGCATGGTGACAGTCTGTTTCATTGAAAATGTAGACCCGATGGGAGTTCATACCGGGGATTCATTCTGCGTGGCCCCCATGCTGACGATATCCCCTGAACTCCAGCAGAAGCTGCAATCCTATGCCTACCGCATCGTAGAGGCGATAGAGGTCATCGGCGGCACCAATGTCCAATTCGCCCATAATCCCGAAACAGGCAGGGTGGTTGTGATTGAGATAAACCCGCGGACGTCCCGTTCCTCCGCCCTCGCATCAAAGGCCACAGGCTTTCCGATCGCACTTATTTCGGCGATGCTCGCCGGTGGGTTGACTCTTGCCGAAATTCCCTATTGGCGGGAAGGCACCCTTGATAAATACACCCCCTCCGGCGATTATGTGGTGGCTAAATTCCCGCGCTGGGCGTTTGAAAAATTTGAAGGAGCAGAAGACAAGCTCGGAACCCAGATGCGGGCTGTCGGCGAAGTTATGAGCATCGGCAAAACCTACAAAGAAGCACTGCAGAAAGCAGTGCGTTCGCTGGAAATCGGTCGTTACGGCCTCGGTTTTGCCTCCGAATTCAACTCCAAGCCACTCGATGATCTTATGGACATGTTGTCCACCCCTTCCAGCGAGAGATTGTTCATCATGTACGAGGCTCTGAGAAAAGGCGCAGCGGTTTCTGCCTTGTACGAAAAAACCCGTATCAAGGCATGGTTCATCGAGCAGATGAAGGAGCTGGTTGAACTGGAGGAAGAAATTCGTGCTCACAGCTTCGACGAACTACCTGAAAACCTCCTTGAACGCGCGAAAAAGGACGGTTTTTCCGATCGCTATCTGGCCTTTCTTCTGGGTGTGGACGAGCACCGGGTACGTTCCCGCCGGATTTCAGCCGAGCTTGTCCAGGGCTGGGAGGCTGTGCCTGTCAGCGGTGTCGAATCCGCCGCCTACTATTACTCGACCTACAACGCGCCTGATAAAGTCAAAACCAGCACACGCCCCAAAATAATGGTCCTTGGTGGAGGACCCAACCGAATAGGACAGGGCATAGAATTCGACTATTGCTGTGTTCATTCAGCGTTTGCGCTCAGGGATGCAGGGTACGAATCGATCATGGTCAACTGCAACCCGGAAACTGTCTCCACGGATTACGACACCTCAGATAAATTGTATTTTGAGCCCCTGACAGTGGAAGATGTTCTGAGCATTTATGAAAAGGAAAAACCCGAAGGCGTTATCGTCCAGTTCGGCGGGCAGACGCCCCTCAACATAGCCGGCGAACTCGCAGCTGCCGGGGTTAAAATTATCGGCACAAGCCCTGAAGCAATAGACCTGGCTGAAGACAGAGACCGCTTCCGACAGATCATGAGCAGGCTCGGCGTTCCCGAGCCCGAGTCCGCTATGGCAAGCACGCTCGAAGAAGCCCTGCGCATTGCCTCTTCAATAGGATACCCCTTGATGGTGCGTCCTTCCTACGTACTGGGAGGCAGAGCCATGGAAGTGATCCACGACGAGGAGATGCTGACCCGCTATGTAAGTGCGGCTGTAGATGTAAGCCCCGAAAGACCTATTTTAATTGATAAATTCCTGGAAAACGCAATAGAGGTGGAAGCCGACGCGGTGGCGGATGGAACCGACGCGTTCGTTCCGGCCGTGATGGAGCATATCGAACTGGCCGGTATTCATTCCGGAGATTCGGCCTGCGTGATTCCACCCATCAGCCTTCCAGCCAAGCATTTAGCGACAATCTACGAATACAACCGGCGCATCGCGACCGAACTCCATGTCGTGGGTTTGATGAACATCCAGTATGCCATATCCGAAGACACGGTCTACATACTGGAAGCCAATCCGCGCGCCTCGCGGACCGTCCCGCTGGTTTCGAAGGTATGCAACATTCAGATGGCCGGCCTTGCGACGAGACTAATGCTGGGCGACCGACTCGAAGACCTGGACATAAAGCCCAAAATTTTAACGCATTACGGTGTCAAGGAAGCCGTCTTTCCATTTTCCATGTTCCCGGAAGTGGATCCGATTCTGGGACCCGAAATGCGTTCTACAGGCGAAGTGCTTGGCATGGCGGATTCATTCGGCCTTGCGTTTTTGAAAGCACAGCAGGCAGCGGGTCAAATTCTGCCCACCGAAGGAACAGTGTTGATTACGGTAACCGAAACCGACCGCCCTGCGGTGCTCGAAGTCGCCAGAATTTTTTCCACCCTGGGTTTCATCATCAAAGCCACCGACGGCACCGAGCAATTCCTGAACAGCCATTATATCCGGGCGGAAAGGATTATGAAGCTGCATGAAGGACGTCCGAACATTATAGATGCCATAAAAAATAAAAAAATAGATCTAGTGATAAATACTCCGAGCGGCAAGCTTGGAAAACATGATGATTCTTACATCAGACAGGCAGCCATTGCATACAAGGTGCCTTATATCACCACCCTGGCCGCTGCACTGGCCGCCGCCAGGGGAATAGTCGCCAAACTCCGGGGTAAGGAAATCGTTAAATCACTCCAAGAGTATCACGCTGATATCAAATAAGTTTTGGAGATCGATAAATGGACGGCATAGTAGGCACCTATGGAATCGGCGAAAAAGACCTGGTCTTAAAAACTTTCCTTGCCACCGGAGCCTGCCAGCACCGGGGAAAAGCCAGCACCGGGATCGCGATCGCCAATCGTAAGGGCATCTATATACACAAAGGACTGGGGAGAATCGCAGATGTCATCGACTATAACCTGATAAGAACATTCGGCGACCTTGAACCCATAGCGGGCATTGGCAATATAGGTTACACCAAACGGAGGGTGGCGGAGAAAATAAACTCTGAACCCATAGAAATCCGCCCCAAAAAAGAAACCGACATGCAGATGGCCGTAACCATGGACGGCTATTTGATCAAAGAGGATGATTTAAGGGAAGAACTGCAGCGGGACTACACGCTTCTAACCGATAATAAAACCGAGATCGTCGGTGCACTGCTCCATAAATACCTGTGCCAAGAAGGGATTAATTTCAACGCTGGAGCCCGGCTTATCGATAAGCTTCACGGAAGAGCAACATTTGCCGTTACGGCCCTGGTACACGATGGAACCCATGCGTATCTACTGGCCCTGAACGATGATAAAGCGTTTGAGCCATTATGCCGGTCGGTGATCGACGATTTATTTATAGTCAGTTCCGAATCCTGCTCCCATCGGCGCCTCCACGGCTCAATCGAAAAAGAATACGACGGCGGAGAGATGACGATTTGCTCTCCACATGGGATAGAGACGAAGCGTCTTCGCAAAGAGGCTACGATGCCGGATGTTTTTCAAGGCGTCTATTATGGAAATGTCGCTTCCATGTTTCGGGGAAAAGAAATTTTCCAGCTTCGCAGGGAGCTCGGTTTAGACATGACGCAATCTTACCCTCCATCTTCAGCCGATGTAGTCATACCCAATCCGGAATCCGGCTGGGGTGTAACCGTAGGCATAGCCGAAGGGCTCGGAAAACCGCTCTATCCTGCCTTGATCAAGCTTCCCCAGGCGGTCAGAACGTTTCAGGAAAGTACGCGGAAAACCCGTGCGATAGAAGTCGGCCTCAAGTTCGGAGGAATCGATTCTCTTCTTGGCAACAAGTGCGTTGCGATGGGCGATGACAGCATCGTCCGGGGTAGTGTCAGCGAAGGAGGTTCAGTCTGGGTCGTCTACAACGCCGGCGCGAAACATATCGAATTCTGGATTTCCTACGGGCCGATGTTTTTTCCCTCCTTCAAAGAATGGCACAGAGGAGAGGAAAGCATCAGAGAACTTGCCGTTCAGCGAGCCTTTCCTGATGGTAATCCATACGACAAATCTCTGGATGAAATCAATCGGACTGTCGCAAGCCTGATTGGAGTCGATGAGGTCAGGTACAACAGCCGGGATAGAATACGAAAGGTCGCGGGAAACGGTTCTTTTCAGGCGCTGGACGCAAGCTATCCCATCGATGAAGTGTTCTGGCCCGATTGGCTGAAGGTGGAAGTGGAAAAATACCACCGCTTTCGGAGCAGCTGAATCCTTATTACCGTTTTTCTGACCTGAGGAAATTTTTACTGTTTCCAGATCGACAATCGACTTTGGTGCATGAGCGGAGTTTATTGAACAGCGAGGGCTCACAGAGGCTTCAATGTTGCGGACGCAGGTTCTGATTATAGGTGCAGGCGTGACAGGCGCCGGTCTTGCGAGAGATCTTGCACTGCGTGAAATCGAATGTATTCTGGTTGAGAAACAGGACCTGAATGCCGGGGCATCCGGCGCCAATCACGGCCTGTTGCACAGCGGCGCCCGGTATGTTGCAAGTGATCCGGAATCCGCCGTTCAATGCAGAATTGAAAATGAGCTGCTTAAAAGACTCGCCCCCCACTGCATCGAAAAGACCGGGGGGCTTTTTGTCTCTGTCGAAGGAGATGACGAAAAATATTCGGCTGCATTCCCTGATCTATGCTCGGCATCGGGTATTTCCGCCCTCCCGTTGACTGCCCGTGAAGCGCGCGAACGTGAACCCATGCTGACCGACAGGATAACTGCAGCCTACGAAGTCGAAGACGCCTCTGTCGATCCCTTCCGGCTCTCCCTCTCGAACGTTCATCACGCGCTGTCCCTGGGTGCAGTCTTTCTTCGTCATTGTGAAGTCACGGGTTTCGAAATAGAAAAGGGGCTGATCCGGAGAGTCCGGCTTTTGGACGCATCATGTGGACGGGAAATCCTGGTCGAAACCCAACAGGTTGTAAACGCCGCCGGAGCGTGGGCCGGTTCCATCGCCTCGCTGGCCGGGGCCTCGATTCCGATCCTTTATTCAAAAGGGACGCTGCTGGTCACCGGGCAGCGTTTGTCCCACAGGGCACTGAACCGCCTGAGACCACCGTCTGATGGTGACATCGTGATGCCGGGAGGAACCGTTTCTATTCTCGGGACTACCTCGATCAGAATCGAATCCCTGGATAACATCGCCCCGACGGTAAGCGAGGTGGATCTGATCGTAGAAGAAAGCAAGGCCCTGTTGCCGTCTGTCGAAACAACCCGGTTTATCCGGGCTTTCACCGGTGTCAGACCCTTGATTTCCCAGACTGGAAAATGCAATGACCGCTCCGTAAGCCGTGGCTTCGGTCTCCTTGATCATTTTTCAGACGGCCTCGAGAATTTTACAACCATAGCCGGCGGAAAACTGACAACTTACCGTTTGATGGCGGAAAAGGCCGCCGACCTTGTTTCCTCAAGGCTGGCTGGCACAAAACCATGTCTGACCGGGCACGAAAAGCTACCCGACCCCCCGGCATGCCGCTGGACCGAGCCGGGATCATCACCGAAAAAGTGGTTCGAGAGTGGAAAGCTGCAGACCATGATGTTGTGCGAATGCGAAATGGTTACGGCCGGCACCGTCGATATCATTGCCGACTGTCTTCGGGAAACCGGAGAAAAACCTGATCTCAGAGCGCTGTCACTGCGCAGTCGAATAGGCAAAGGCCCCTGTCAGGGCACTTTTTGCGGTGCCCAGGTGACTGCATATCTTTATGAACGGGGGCTGTCCGATTCAAACCAAGGGCTGAAAGAGCTAAGGGAGTTTTTGATTGAAAGGTGGAAAGGCATCCGCCCGATTCTTCTGGACATGCCACTGGCGCAGGCCGAATTACAGGAAGCGGTTTATTGCGGTTTTCTCTGCCTGGAGCTTCCTGAT
This sequence comes from Desulfobacteraceae bacterium, assembly GCA_011048855.1. Next base: position 6,311 of record DSCZ01000046.1, read on the forward strand.
TCTGGAGATATGGAATCATTAACAATATCAGTTGAGAGCATCGTCAATGGAACATGCTGAAATCATTGACTGTGAACTGGCTGTTGTCGGCGCGGGCATCGCCGGAATGGCGGCGGCCATGTTCGCATCAAACAGGGGGGTTTCAACGGTTCAGATCGGACGAACCGGTGAAATAGCTTTTGCAAGCGGTCTTATTGACCTGATGGGTGTCCATCCGGTGGAGAAAAACAGGATATCGGAAAATCCATGGTCTGCAATCGAGGCCTTGGTTAAATATTCCCCTGAGCATCCTTATGCTCTTCTAGGGAAGAGAAAAATTTTGGATTCATTGAATGAAACAATCCAATTCCTTGAACCATTTGGCCTTAATTATCAGAGTAGAGGAGAAAACAATTCACTGATCGCCACCCCGGCCGGCACCTTGAAACCGACATACCTCGTCCCGTCCTCGATGTGGAGCGGCGTCCAATCCCTCAAGGACAAAATTCGCTGTACGATTGCAGGTTTTCAAGGATTGAAAGGGTTCAGCCCAAGGCAGATGGCAAACGTGCTCGAGCATAGATGGCCCGGGCTGCAGCCTGTGACGATATCCTTCCCGGTGGCTTCCTGCGCTCCTGAAATTTATCCCGAGCAACTGGCCCTCCGGCTTGATCTTCCGGAACAAAGACATCACCTGGCCGATCTTTTGGGGCCTAATGTCCGAAACACCGCCGCGGTCGGCCTTCCTGCGGTACTGGGAATCTATCGCTCTGAACAGGCAATTGCGGACCTTGAGCAGTTTCTGGGTATCCCGGTGTTTGAAATACCTACGATTCCTCCTTCGGTTCCCGGGATTCGACTCAAAGAAGCCTTCTCAGCGGGGCTTCTCCGGAACAGGGTCCGCTTGCTTCACCAGTTGAGGGTTCTCGATGTAGCACCGGCCAACGGAATGAAATTCCATTTGAAAGTAGGCCGGAAAGACCCTGAGCTGATAATCAAGGCCTCAGGCGTGATCCTTGCGAGCGGCCGCTTTCTTGGAGGTGGCCTTCATGCCGGGAAAAACGGGATTCGTGAGACGATTTTCAATCTCCCAGTTCGCGACCCGGTAGTCAGGGAATCATGGCATCACATGAATCCCATGGACCCCCGTGGACATCCCATAAACCGCGCCGGTCTTGAAATCGACGAAAACTTCAGGCCCCTCAAAAAATCCGGCGTTCCTGCATTTGAAAACTTATTTGTCGCAGGATCTATTCTGGCGAACCAGGATTGGATGAGAATGAAATGCGGATGCGGCCTTTCAATTGCAACCGCGTTCGGGGCGGTCGAAGCTTTTACCGCATCCGGATTGAGGTGAAAAATAAACTAAAATATGGTAATAAAAATAAAAACACTACCCGAAGCGGTACTGATATCAGTAAATTTTCATTGACAGATGTTGGTCATTCGAATTAGATTGTTCGTTTATTATTTATAAGAGCTGAAAAATGTTTGAAAGCTTGGCAGAAAAACTGGATGGCACCCTCAAAAAGTTGACCGGCAGGGGAAAACTTAGTGAAGGCAACATTAAGGATGCCCTCAAAGAAGTCCGACTGGCCCTGCTGGAAGCGGATGTCAACTACAGGGTTGTAAAAAGCTTCGTAGAGGATATCCGACTCCGGGCGGTGGGTGCGGAAGTAATGCAGAGCCTGACTCCCGGCCAGCAGTTCATCAAAATTGTAAACGAAGAACTGGCCGGCCTGATGTCCCATGAAAGCCAGGATCTCCAGATGGTCGGCCGAAGCCCTTTTTGTATAATGCTCGTCGGACTGCAGGGCTCCGGAAAAACAACCACGGCCGCCAAGCTCGCGGCCTACCTGCATAAGCGCGGGCGTCATCCATACCTGGTGCCGGCGGACGTATACAGGCCTGCAGCGGTGGAGCAGCTTGAAAAGCTTGGCGCAATGATCCAGGTTCCGGTATACGAAACGGACCTTGATTCAAAACCTGAGTTTATATGCGGGGATGCTGTATCCCGCTCTGGAACCGTTGGCGCGGATGTCGTGATTCTCGATACCGCCGGAAGGCTGCATGTAGATGAACACCTGATGAATGAGCTGGTTCGAATCAAGGAAGCCACGGCTCCAGTGGAAATCCTGTTCGTAGCAGATGCAATGACCGGCCAGGACGCGGTGAATGTGGCCGCAAAATTCAATGAAGTTCTTGATATAACCGGAATAGTCCTTACGAAGATGGAAGGTGACGCCAGGGGGGGCGCAGCTCTTTCGATTCGGGCCGTGACCGGAAAGCCGGTAAAATTCATCGGAGTCGGTGAAAAAGTGACCGCACTCGAGGCGTTTCATCCGGAAAGGGTCGCTTCGCAGATTCTAGGCATGGGCGATGTAGTATCTTTGATCGAAAAGGCCCAGGAAGAATTCGATGAAAAGCAAACGGCGGAACTTCAAAAAAAACTGCGCAAAAACGAATTCGATCTCGAAGATTTCAGGTCACAGCTGGTACAGATGAAAAAGCTCGGCTCTGTAGAAGATATCATGGGCATGCTTCCCGGAATGGGGGGCATGAGCAAAAAACTCAAACAGCTTTCCCCTGACGACACCGAGTTGGCCAGGGTGGAAGCCATCATTAATTCTATGACCAGGGAAGAGAGGCGAAGTTACAGGATAATTAACGGCAGCAGACGGCGGAGAATCGCCGCCGGTAGTGGAACCACTGTGCAGGATGTCAATCGATTGCTTAAAAACTTCAGTCAGATGAAAAAAATGATCGGACGTTTTTCCAAGAAAGGACGTCTTGGACTGGGTTCCCTGTTAGGCTGAAACCTATCAAAAATTGGTACGAGGGGGTGATAATTTCCAATGGCAGTTAAAATAAGATTGGCCAGAATGGGCTCCAAGAAAAAACCTTTTTACCGGATCGTGGCGGCTGACTCCGAATCCCCGAGGGACGGCAAATTCCTGGAAATTCTTGGATACTATGACCCGATGAAAGAACCGGCAACCGTAAAAATGCACGAAGAAAAAGTAGCTTACTGGCTCGAAAAAGGAGCTCGGCTTACGGATTCGGCCAAAGTGCTCCTGAAAAAGCAGGGCCTGTTGAACGCCAAACCGGCGGCAAACTGACGGGAATGCAGAGGTGAAATCTTAGACGGAGGTGTGTCGAGATGAAGGAATTGATTACATACATCGCGAAAGCACTCGTGGATAAGCCGGAAAGTGTCGTGGTAACCGAGATTGAGGGTGAACAGACCTCTGTGATAGAATTAAAAGTTGCCAAAGAAGATCTTGGCAAAGTGATAGGCAAACAAGGCAGAACGGCCAGGGCCATGAGAACGATCCTGAGCGCCGCTTCCACTAAGATCAACAAGAGATCGGTTCTGGAGATTCTCGAATAATCTTGAGAAAGGTTTCACCGCTTGATTTGATTCTCGTGGGGAAAGTCATTCGGCCTCATGGAACCGGGGGGCTTGTCCGTGTTGCTTCCTATGCCGGTTCGGAAGATTCATTCATTGAAGCGGGAAGCCTTCTGCTCAAAAAGCCAAGCGGAGAAATCCGCAGGTTCAGGGTTATTGACGCCAGGCCCCACAAACGGGTTGTTTTGATGCGTCTGGAAGGAATCGATTCGATCCCTTCGGCCGAAAATATACGCGGCGCGGACATTTACATTGAAACGAAAAACCTTTCCAGGACAAACGATGAGGTGTTCTGGTTTGAACTGATCGGACTTGCGGTCCACCTGGATACAGGTGAGGAAATCGGCAGGATTTCCGGGATAATACCCACACCGGCCCATGATATTTATGTTGTGCGGGAAGGTTCGAAAGAGTACATGATCCCCGCCGTTCATGAAGTAGTGGAAAAGATAGACATTCAGGCCGGAAGAATCGTGGTGAAACCCCCTGAAGGCTTATTTGAAGTAAATGAGATTTGATATCCTGACGATATTCCCGGGTATGATTTCATGTTACCTGAGAGAAGGAGTTCTCGGACGAGCTGCGGTGGATGGGCGCATCGATATCCGGGTGGTGAACATCCGGGATTTCGCAGAGGGAGTTCATCGAAGCACCGACGACAGGCCGTATGGAGGAGGCGCAGGGATGGTGATGCGCCCGGATCCGATTTACCGGGCGCTTGAATCCGTGGAACGGTTGGACGACAGAAGCGGAGTCGTCCTGCTGAGCCCCGGGGGGAAACCATTCAATCAGGCTATGGCATGGGAATTTTCCCTGTGGAATCAAATGATATTGATATGCGGCCGCTATGAAGGAGTGGACGAAAGAATAAAGCATCTTTGCGTGGACCGAGAGGTTTCGATAGGCGATTATGTTTTGAGCGGAGGAGAGCTTGGGGCACTGGTGGTTATCGAAGCGGTCACCCGCCTGGTTCCCGGAGTACTTGGAGACGACGATTCCGCGCTCGGGGATTGTTTCGAAGGGGGGATGCTTAAATATCCCCAATACACACGGCCGGCGGAATTCAAGGGATGCCGGGTGCCTCCGGTGCTTTTAAGCGGAAATCACGAGGAAATACGTAAATGGCGTAGAAGGGAGGCCTTGAAGCGTACACTCGAAATGAGACCCGACCTTCTCAGGGTAATGGACACGGACGAGGAAGACAGAAAAATCCTGGAAGCATTGAGATCTGAGAAATCCTGATCCACTGGAGGCCGGCGTAAGACCTGTTTCGCATTATCGTAAAGAAAACCGGAACGAGGTATCCAATGGAACTCTATATCGGGCTTGTACACCACCCTGTTTACAATAAGCGATACGAAACGATCGCCTCGGCCGTTACAATTTTCGATCTGCATGACATCGCCAGAACCGCGGTTACCTACAACGTAAAGCGTTTTCTGGTCATAACCCCGCTTGAAGACCAGCAGCAACTGGTCGGCCGGGTGCTTGATCACTGGGTCAAAGGTTTCGGAGCCCAGTATAACGGAAATAGAAAGGAAGCACTGGAACTGATAGATATAGTGCCGTCCATCAAAGACGCCATGAAGCAGCTGACAGGGGAAAACGGGCAGCGGCCTGTTATCGTTGCTACGGACGCCCGTGAAACGGAATTTCGACCCATATCGTTTGAAAATCTCCGTCGGCTTCTGGCGAAAACTGATCCCGTCCTTATTCTTTTTGGAACGGCATGGGGACTGCACCGGCAGGTGCTCGAGCAGGCCGACTTTGTTCTGGAACCCGTGAAAGGACCGGTTCATTACAACCACCTGTCGGTGAGATCGGCTACTGCTATTATCCTAGACCGGCTCATTGGTACGAACCGCCGGTGATGAAAATGATTTGGAGGAAAAAGAGAAAAAAATGGACGCCATAGAAATAATCGAAAGAGAACAAATGCGGGGCGATATGCCCGATTTCAACCCTGGCGACACCGTGAGAGTGCACGCGCGGATCAGAGAGGGCGACAAGGAGAGGGTGCAGGTATTTCAGGGAGTTGTAATACGAAAACGGGGCGGTCGGACCGGAGCGACATTCACGGTGAGAAAAGTCTCTTACGGCGTGGGTGTTGAAAGGGTTTTCCCGATGCATTCCCCTATAATCGATCGCGTAGAAATCCTCACCCGGGGAAAAGTAAGGCGCGCCAAGCTTTACTACCTTAGAAACCTTCGTGGTAAGGCCGCAAGAATTAAGGAAAAAAGGAACTAGCGCCTAAAAATTTAACTTTGGATGACGTATCGGCCGATCCGTTTATAGGTTTTATGTTGTTTGGATCGTGCAGTGTTGATGCTCAGTGAGCCTACCGCCTGAAAATCTTACCCTCTTCGGTGAAGCGGGGCGGATCTGTTCGCCGGGTCCGTTCTATTTCGAGACCTCAGTCCGTGGATCCGGGTATCGACGGATTGCCGGCGTTGACGAAGCCGGCCGGGGTCCCCTCGCCGGTCCCGTGGTGGCGGCAGCGGTTATATTGCCTGAGGGTGAAATGCTCGCCGGTGTGACCGATTCCAAACAGATGAGCGCGGAGGCCAGGAAAAAGGCTTTCGAAACCATTACGAAGCGGGCTGTTTCCGTTGCGGTGGGTGTCGTCTCTCATCGTTACATAGACAAAAACAACATCCTTCGCGCAACATTGGAGGCAATGAGAAGAGCGGCCGCTGCACTGGACCCCGGACCTGATTTTCTACTTGTGGACGGGATAAACAAGGTGCCCTTGCCGATACGACAGCTTTGCATAAAAAAGGGCGACCGGCGGAGCATGAGCATATCCGCGGCATCGGTGATCGCCAAGGTTTACCGGGATCGAATAATGGAGGCCTATCACGGGCAATTCCCGGATTACGGCTTCAACGCCCATAAAGGTTACGGAACCGCAATGCACCTGGCAGCACTCCGTTGCCTAGGCCCATGCAGCGTGCACAGGACGAGTTTCAAGGGAGTTCTCAATCCATGACCAGGGAACGGCTCGAACTCGGGATGCGCGGCGAACAGCTTGCCGTCGAAAAACTGAAAGGGCTCGGTTATAAGGTCCTGGAACGAAACTACAGATGTCCGTTCGGAGAAATCGATCTTATAGCACGGCATCATAAAACACTGGTTTTTGTTGAAATCAAGACACGGCGGGGTAGACCCCTGGCATACGCGAAAGAGGCGGTGAACGCCGGCAAACGAAGACGGCTGTCCAAGACGGCACTCGCTTATATGAAGGCCAATGGGGCGTGCGATTCCAGCGCACGTTTCGATGTGGTCGCGGTGAGTCTGATAAACGGCCCTCCAGAGGTCGAAGTCGTTACCGACGCTTTTGAACTGGCCTATTGAACCGCTGGTCAAATGAAGCATGGCGGCTATGGAAGCGGAAGAAATCATTCCCTGTGGGACCGATGCAGGGATATTATACGTGGTGGCAACGCCGCTCGGCAATCTCGACGATATAACTTACCGGGCTGTGGAAGTACTTTCAGCGGTGGATATGATAGCCGCTGAAAATGTTTCCCGCACCCGGACTTTGTGCGGCCGTTACAACATCCGCACGAAGGTCGTCAGTTACCGTCGGGAAAATCAGGAAACCCGGACGCCCAGGTTGCTCGAAAATCTGGTATCCGGTAAAAATATAGCCCTTGTCAGTGACGCCGGAACTCCGGGGATTTCAGATCCGGGCGGCTACCTTGTCCATGCTGCGGCAGGCGCACAAATTGTTGTTCGACCTGTGCCCGGGCCCTGCGCGGTAATCGGGGCGCTTTCGGTTTCTGCGATGCCGGCAGAGAAATTTGTTTTTCTTGGGTTTCTTCCGAATAAAGCCGCACGCCGACGCAAGGTGCTGGCATCACTTAAAAATGAGGAACGGACCGTTGTCTTTTTCGAAGCCCCTCACAGGCTTCGTCCTGCACTGTCCGATTTGAAGGATACCCTTGGAGACAGGCGCGTGGTCGTAGCCCGCGAGATGACGAAGATTTTCGAAGAATTTATTCGAGGGCCTGTAAGTTCGGTACTGGAATTCCTCCCTTCGGGGGTGAAGGGAGAGCTCACTATTGTGGTTGAAGGTTGCAGGTCTGATCAACGTTCAATGGTAGCGCCCGAAGATGTATCTGAAAAGGTTGATAAATTATTAATGGACCGTGACATCAGCCTGAGAGAGGTGGCCGAACGTTTTTCTGCGGAAAACGACATCACTTACCGGCGCGCTTATAAAATATGCCTTGAGAGAAAAAAATTTCTGGAACAGACTGTCGAAAATGGAGATTGAACGTTCCTTTAAAGTCAATAACTCGCTGGGACTTCATGCAAGGGCTGCGGCAAGAATCATTGAACTCGGGAAACACTTCAGCGCCAGGCTGTATCTTAGAAAAGAAGACACTGAAGTCGACGGCGACGGGATTCTTTCGATTCTATCCCTTGCCTGTACAAAAGGAACAACTGTAAAAGCAAGAATAAACGGAGAAGATGCAGAAGCGTTCATGGAAGCGCTTGAAAATCTCTTTGTAAATAAATTCGGTGAAAAATTATGACAATGGAAAACCAAAACGAAAACAGAGAACTTAGAGGGATCCCTGTATCTCCCGGTATAATAATCGGCAAGGCTCACCTGGTAGACCGTTCGAGAGTTAAGATCAGTTATCGTTATCTTATCAAAAGCGAACAGATCGAGGATGAAATAAAAAGACTGAATGATGCCGTGGCAGCCATGGAAGACCGGCTTTCAGAAATTAAAAACCGTATGCCGGAGAAAGCCAGAGATCATTCTTATATACTTGACAGTCACATGATGATCCTTAAGGACAGCATGCTGACCGACTCCTCCATCGAAAAAATAAAAAAGGAAAAGATAAATGCAGAGTGGGCGCTTAAAAAATCTTTTGATGAAATATCCCTTATTTTCTCGCAAATCGACGACGATTATATCAGCAGGCGCATCAGCGATGTGGAATATGTGGTCGAAGGGGTTCTGAGGAATTTAAGCGGAGAACAACAACAAAACCTAAACAAAATAAACGAGCGGGTTATCATCGTCGCCCGTGACCTTTCCCCGTCCGATACCAGTGAACTCAACATAGGAAAGGTTATGGGCTTCATTACCGATGGCGGAGGTAAAACCTCTCACACAGGTATCCTGGCTCAAGCGCTGAACATCCCGGCGGTTGTCGGCCTGGAATCGGCCACTACCATGGTTCAAGAAGGAGACCTTCTGGTAGTCGACGGCAACTCCGGTAAAGTGACCATCAACCCCGATGATGAAACGATTATTTTCTACCAGGAAAAACAGCTCAAAGATGAAGAATACAAATCGAGTATCGCCAGAACCTGCCACCTCCCATCTGTCACCATGGACGGCCATCACGTTCCGGTGCGAGCCAACATCGAGTTCATGGAAGAAATCACGGCAGTGAGGGACTACGGAGGCGAAGGCATTGGTTTATACCGGACCGAGTTCCTGTACCTGAGGAGCAAGGGGATGCCCCCGGAAGACGAGCTGTTCGAAAATTATAAAGAAGTGGCCGAGTTGATTTTTCCCGATCCGGTGACTATCCGGACGCTTGATCTGGGCGGTGATAAACTCGGGCCGCCTTTCAAAACGACGGATGAAATCAACCCGGCGCTGGGTCTGCGAGCAATAAGATTCTGTCTCAGAGAAACCGCCATATTCAAATGTCAGCTCAGGGCGATATTAAGAGCCAGCATATACGGGAAAATGCAGATCATGTTCCCGATGATTTCCGGTGTGCAGGAGTTTCTTGATGCAAAAACGATATTTGACGAGGTGAAAAGGGAACTGAATGAAAAAGGGATCGATTACGACCGTGAAATGAAAGTCGGCATCATGATCGAGGTGCCCTCGGCGGTCACGATGGCGGATGTGCTCGCCAGACACGTGGATTTTTTCAGCATAGGAACCAATGACCTGATTCAATATGCATTGGCGAGCGATCGAATCAACGAACACGTTGCACATATGTTTCAACCTTTCCATCCAGCTATTTTGAGGATGATCCGACATGTTGTCCTGGCCGCCGAAGAGGCCGAAATTCCTGTGGCGCTGTGCGGCGAGATGGCCGGCGACCCCCGCTGTATTCCCGTTTTGCTCGGTCTGGGGCTCACGGACCTCAGCATGAACGCCCAGTCGATACCCATGGCCAAGGCAATGATAAGAAGTATATCGATGAAAGAGGCCCGGCTTGATTTCCTGAAAGTCATTTCGCTTGGAACCGCGGCCGAAGTCCATGAATACATAGACCAGCGGATCAAAACTGTCTTTCCAGAAGCGATTTTCGCCGAGAATGGTGTGCGCCGCGCTTCTGCATGAACAAAAACCCGGGCTGCACGATGCTGGAAGGTGAAGTTGATGGCCGTTAAAATCGTTTGCCGCAACAAAAAAGCTACGTTCGACTACTTTATAGACGAAACCATAGAAGCCGGCATGGTTCTGCTGGGACCGGAAGTAAAAAGCCTGCGCGAGGGGCGGGGAAACCTTTCGGACAGCCACGCACGAATCAAGGGCGGGGAGGTTTTCCTGCATAACATGCACATTTCCCCTTACCCCTATGCGCATTACCAGGAGCTCGATCCGTTGAGAACTAGAAAGCTTCTTTTGAACAACCGCGAGATAAAGCGGTTGATCGGCAAGACCGAAGAGAAGGGGTACACCATGATACCTACAAAAGTGTACTTCAATGATAAAGGCCGCGCGAAAGTGGAACTGGCCCTGGCCAGGGGCAAAAAGAAGTACGACAAACGCCGCGCCCTGAAGGAAAAAGAACTCAAACGGGAGATAGATCAGGCCCGAAAAAAGCAGGATTATTGACAATTACCCTTAGGGTGGTTATCTTAAAGGTACGATGCCCTTTCAGACATGGGGGCGAAACGGCTTCGACGGGGATAGTTGAAGTCAAGGTTGCATGCCGAGGTACCAGCTGCTCGTAAAAACGGTTGGGATAAACACAAACGCAGACGATTATTCGTATGCCCTAGCCGCGTAAGCGGCTAGCGTCCCGTGGGTTTATGCCCGCGAAACCCGACCGGGGCGTCGACTCAGTGGGCTAGCCGATCCGGGTTCCTGCAAACCGGTTAGGTGAAAACTTTTGCAGGTGTGTTTTCGAGGAGTCTTGCTCGATTACGAATCGAAAGCGAAAAATTTTAGATCGAGATATGCATGTAGACGCCTTGACGGAATGTTTCCGGACGGGGGTTCGACTCCCCCCGCCTCCACCATGCTTCGCCTCTAGAGAGGCTACACGTGGCAGCTTGTCCTGCGTAGCTGAAAGCGGAGCAGGAGCTGAAGAATTCCGGTGGTTCTGCCAATAAACACCTAGATCGCCAAGGTGAAGCGTAACAGGCGCTACCGAACACAACCCGGGCTTTTCGTGTACTACGTTTACCTACTTCGAAGCATTCCTCATCCCGATCGAACCTATATCGGATTTTCTAAAGATGTTAGATCACTTTTAAATGCCCACAATTTGGGTCAATATCCATATACCGGGAAGTTCAAACCATGGAAGCTGTTGACTTACATCCCTTTTGTGGAACGTCAAAAAGCACTTGATTTCGAGAAGTACTTGAAATCCCACTCCGGCAAAGCTTTCGCCAAAAAGAGGCTTTAAACAGGCCCTTAAACCTTGACATTCCCGCTCTTATCGATGATATATCCAATTATAATTCAGGCATTATGAAATAGTTTCGCAGAAAATCGGAAGATTCATCAAGGAAGAATCTATTGGACAAGCAATACAACAAGGGGCCTGTAGGGGCGCACAGCCATGCGCCCCTACAGGCCCCATCGCCCAAAAGAAATCGCCGTTCCATCCGATTGCAGGGATACGATTATTCCCAGGCCGGCGCCTATTTCATCACCATCTGCACCCACACCCGGGAATGCCTGTTCGGGGATATCGTTGATGGAAAAATGCGGTTGAACGATACGGGGCGGATGGTTGCCGAAGAATGGTTGAAAACCGCAGAAATCCGCGATGAAATCGAATTGGGCGAATGGGTGGTCATGCCAAACCATTTTCACGGCATATTGATATTGTCCACCACCGTAGGGGCGATTCATGAATCGCCCCTACAAATGACCGTTACACAACGTCGGAATATGGCGGTGCCAAAAATTATCGGACGGTTCAAAATGTTATCGGCGAAACGCATCAACAAATTGCGCCAAACAACCGGTACAAAATTATGGCAACGCAATTATTGGGAACACATCGTCCGCAATGGACCGGAATTGAATCGCATTCGGGAATATATCCATAACAATCCCGCGCAATGGGAATCGGATAAATTGTACGGGCACGGCGCACCGTGCCCCGACGACTTTCACGAACATATCACCGAATATCACGGGAGGGATTCCTGCAGGAAAAGCCCTCCCGTTGTAAACGACATACCGTAGCTTTCTGCAAGTCACTTTTTTCTGTTCCTGACCCACAGCTGGTCTCATGAATATATAACCAGGGAGGGCGCTATGGACGACCACAGAACTCCGTTTCTCTTGATGAGAAATCGGGGTTTTTTATGCACATGGCATGAATGCGATCCGGCCATTGCGATGGGTAGAAACATGGGATGCTGCTTTTGGGGTTAACACTTCAATATTTGGGGATTCCAGGATTCAACAGGAATCATTGACACATGGGAAGCTGTACTCACACCAGCGGTGAAGCAAAGAAATCAGGAGTTCAGTGGATGATTTTTCAAAGGAAGGCATGACCTTTAGGAAGCAATACATCACATCTCTCGAAAGCTCTCATGGTGTCTAATGGCCTAAGATCACAAGGTTAATGCTGCTTCAGACGACGAGGTTTTATGCTGCAATTTCACGACCCAGGTTGATATGGAGCAAAACTGGGGTCAGACGAAGGGTTGCCCGCAGTTGCCGATATTCAGAATTTCACAACCGATGAAGTCACTGTATTGATCGAAACCTTGGAAGATTATTAGCATGGAACATCATCCTACAACGTAATTTCGCCCAACATGCGAAGTCTTTTCTTCCGGTGCGATAGATACGCCCGGTGATTTTTGAGCTGGACCCATTGAATAAGCGCCAACGTCATCTCCATATCGAACAGTCG
>DSCZ01000111.1 GCA_011048855.1 Desulfobacteraceae bacterium
ATATAAACCTATTGAAACCTAAAGGTCCGTTGCATACCGGAGGGGGAAATGTATTCGATGTTGGCGAATATCAACTTCTCTTGCGCTACGTTAATTTCAAACAAGATCAACTTTACGATGGGACATCTAAAACAAACTATTCGGCTCCCGGACCCTATGAACGAACCACGGAAAACTACCAACTTGCGTTTCGGGCGGGGATCATTCGGAACGTTGACCTTCGGGTGATAGCCCCGGTTCTCGGTCGGGAAATGAAGCGCAAAACCAAACGGGACGACCTGACACAAAACAATTTCGGCCTTGGGGATATCAGGTTGATCGGGAGATACCGCCTGCTGGCTCAAAACAAAGGAGACAACTTTAATATGGCCGTTGGACTGGGGATTAAGATGCCGACCGGTAACACAAACGAGCATAAGGACGGAGAATTGCTGCCCGGCTACTTGCAGCCGGGAACAGGATCGTGGGATCCCATACTGGAGCTCGCAGCCCATAGAGGTGCGGGGCGGCATCGTTACGGCGCACATCTGATTTATCGCCTGAGCACCGGCGGTGAACGGGGAGAGCAGGATTTCGAATGCCCCGATGACTTTCAGTACAATATGGCCTACGTGTACGGCCTTTCGAGGCATTTGGACATCTTCATGGAAATGAACGGCAGGTATATGACTAAGGCAAAGCTAGCCGGTATCACTCAGGAAAACACGGGGGGCCATACGATTCACCTTACCCCTGGTTTCAACATCAAGTTCACACCCAAAATGCACATCAGCCTTGGGGTTCCCATCATGGCTTATCGGGATCTGAACGGCGAGCAACTATCGGAGGATTATCGCATCTCCACGAAACTCGTATACAAGTTTTAGAGAGGAAAAGAAATGAATAGACCGACCATTTTGGTGATTGCAGGACTCTTGGTGTCACTCATGGCCGGCCCGGCTTTTGGAGAAAAAACGAGGGTCGAGCGGGATGAGATGGAAGCGATGAAAAACAAACTCGAACAGCTGGAAAAAGCCATCGAGAAAAAAACTTCACCGGCTTCGGCCGATAAAGACGATAGCCAGTGGTATCGAAAGATGGATGTGGCCTTGGGTGCGACCGGCGTGCTCCAGCGTTCTTCCGGGGTTCAGAAAAGGCTCGGTCCGGACGGGGACACGACCGCCGGTTCCGCCTCTTTCGAGTTGGAATTAACCCTGCCGGTTCCCGATAACGGCACTTTCTATTCGCTGTTCGAAGCCGGGCCCGGAGACGGTATCGACGGGATTATCCCCACCATTTCCGGATTTAACGATACGCCGGTCGACGATGATAATGTCGGTCTCGCCGAACTATGGTATGAACACACGTGGATCGAAAAACGATTGCGGTTCCGTGTAGGGAAAATTGACATCACCACGGATTTTGACACCAGTGCCGTGGCCAACAGCAGCGCCGACCAGTTCCTGTCCGGCGCATTCGCAAACAACCTTGTCGTGGAATTCCCTGACGACAATGGTTTCGGGGCGATGTTGTGGATTTCCCCTGCAGATATCTGGGGTATCGGAATCGGCGTCGCGGATGCCGATGCAGGTTGGGACAAGGTGACCGAGGATATTTTCTCTATAATTGAACTGGACTTGAAGCCCAAGATCGCAGGCCGTGAAGGCAACTATCGGATATACGGATGGTTTAACGGTAAAGACCATGAAAATCTCCTGGATCCGAACAAAACAAAAGAAGATAATTATGGATTCGGCCTGTCCTTCGATCAGCAAATCACCGATACCGTGACACTGTTCGCCCGGTATGGAAGACAGCGAAGCAGTGTCTCCCGGGTGGAACAAGCGTGGAGCGCAGGGCTTCAGTTTGCCGTTGATTTCTACGGCCGGCAAGATGACGCTTTCGGCCTGGCCTACGGTCAATCCGTCATCGGAGATGCGGGGGAAAAACTGGACCGCACAAACAGCATCGATACTGCTGATGAGCATCACCTTGAAATCTATTACAATTTCAAGGTCAACGATCACCTCAATATTACCCCCGACATTCAATGGGTGAAAAATCCCGACGGAGACAGGGACAACGATGACCTATGGGCATTTGCGCTACGAGCAAGACTGACTTTCTAGAATCCATCCGGGGACCCCGGATGGAACATTCCCGCCAAGATGGAATCAAGCGGTTGTCTGAAAAGAGCATGCGGCGAATCCCGCAATCCAATGTAGTAAAATTTTTATTTTAGCTGATTGAATGCGAAGCGAATTTTCTTGACAGATAAAAGGTGATTTGTCAGTAATAACGACAAGGCAGTCAGCCCATGAAGGGCTGGAAAAGCTCGTTGAACATTCACTGGTAAGACCCGGGAAATGCTTCATGTAACTTTCCGGGATAAAAATAGCAGGCCACGAAGGTCCTCGCCGTAAGGAAAGCGGATCTTCGTGGCTTTTTTTGTTTTGAACCGTTAAAGACCTAACGGAAAACAACATGTAAAAGCCGGCAGAGACCCGACGATTCAGAATAACATAAGGCCCGGGCGAGAATAATCTTTCCGAAGAATGGAGAACACCCCGGAGCATACTCGATGAAGGAGATTCGGAATGAAAAAAATTGGAAAGATGTTTCTTGCCGTTCTTGCCGTGGCATTGATGAACCCGTTCGCCGGGAGCGCTGCAACTATCCCCGAAACGCTGGAGAAAGCCGATCAATTGATGGCGGAGGTGATCGCCGAAACAGGACTTAAGAAGGGCGATCCGAACCTGCTTGTGCTAACCAACGCCGGTTACGGCACAATAAACGGGGAGAGCACCGAGGCGTTTCTCGATTCAGCCCGGGATAAAACCGGCTGCAGCCCGGGAATTCGTTCGCTCCTGGCAATACACACATCCGTCGAAGAGCCCCTGTGGTGTTCGGTCTACCGGAAGCACACCGGTAAGGTGGTGTTTTTCAAATGGACAGGCGAAGATTTCCATCGCCAGACCATGGATGCATCACCCGCGTCAATCCTTTCACCGGAAGGCTGGAAAAAGGCTGCATCGGGTTTGATCGGTGGGAGGATTTTCTCGGTGATCAGCATAAGTCTCACATGGGCGGCCGACCCACCGTGGCCGCTCCTGCATGCGGCGACCTTTCACGACCATTTCTGTCCAGGGTTGAATTCCGGCTACATCGCCGGGCTTCATCTGATTGAAAAAATGCCTCTCCAGGCCGGCGACCGGTACGTATTCGTCACCGCCCCGGGCAAATGCGCGGCCGACGCCCTTCAGGTGATGTTCAACACGACCGCCGGAAAATCATCCGGATATTCAATGGCCATGGACGGAAAAACTCTGGCGGAATATTCCAGCGGTAAAATCAGGCCTGCCACGATCGCGATGCGGGTAAACAAAAAAGCGGACAGATGTGAAGGCGTAGTCCTTGGTTTCGACTGGGGCAAAGCCTACGAGGTGATAGGCGTCAAACCCGGAGAGATGGCCCCCGAGGGCGGCCCTGCAGATCCCATGTTCTGGATTGCCCGGGTCAAGATGTCTCGTGGACTCGCCGGCCTTCCTAAGCCGCAGCTTCTCGAATACATCGTCGAACTGAAGTCTTTTTCCGGGAAAGCCTCTCTGGCCGACAGGATTGCGGCAGGAAATCCTTACTCGGTCATTTTGAACCAATAACTACCAGCTCGGCCCCCAAGGTTCTCATCCCGCTTCACCAGGAATAGGTGGTGATAGTGGCTGCCGGCAAAGAGCCCCTGCCCCATCTGGTGGACATGCTGATTAATAAACACTTGAAGGAGATTATAAAAGATGTGTGAAAGTAATGCATTTTTTTAGAAAAGGTGAAGAAGATACATTTTTCATTAAAGTACACAACCAAAATGCTTACTTTATCAAGGAGGTTCTTATGAAACATTTTTACCGCATAATGCTGCCGGCACTCTTGCTGGCCCTCTGTCTGCCCGTTGCGGCCTTGTCCAAGCCAATCAAGGACGCCCTGGGCAATAAACCCGAGATCTCGGCTGAAGTGAAGCGGGTCATCTGCTCCGGCCCCGGCTGTCTCAGACTCCTGGTCTACCTGCATGCCCAGGACCGCGCCGTGGCGGTGGACGACATGGAGACAAGGCGTTCGAATTTCGACGCCCGCCCCTATGCCCTGGCGAATCCGCAATTCAAGAAACTGCCCACATTCGGCGAATTCCGGGGACATGATAATCCCGAACTGATCCTGACCCTGGAGCCACAACCGCAGCTGATTTTCAAGACCTACGCGGGCATGGGTATGAACCCCAAGACCCTGCAGCAGAAAACGGGCATCCCCGTGCTGCCCCTGGAATACGGCAATCTGGGAAAAGGGCGTGATAAGTTTTTCACCTCGTTGCGGACCATGGGCGCAGTGCTTGGCAGGAAACAACGGGCCGAGGAGGTTATGGCCTTTTTCCAGGAAACCATTGCCGATCTGGTGCGGCGCACCGCCGGCATCCCTGAAGAGGCGCAGCCCCGTGTTTACATCGGGGGCGTAGCCATGAAAGGCCCCCACGGCTTTCATTCCACGGAGCCGACCTACCCGCCCTTCGGTTTTCTGCATGCCAGAAACCTGGCCTCGTCTGCGGTTGTCGATGGCAAGGAGCTGAGACACGCCGACATCGCAAAGGAAATGATTGTGGAGTGGGATCCGGACGTCCTGTTCCTGGATCTCTCAACTCTGCAGATGGGGGATAACGCAGGCGGGCTGCATGAGTTACGCACCGATCCGGCCTACAGGACTCTTACCGCGGTAAAGAAAGGTTTGGTCTACGGTGTGTTGCCGTACAATTGGTACACCACCAACTACGGCTCCGTGCTCGCCAACGCGTATTTCATCGGCAAAATACTGTATCCGGAGCGCTTCGCGGATATCGATCCCGTGGCCAAGACGGACGATATTTACACCTTCCTGGTGGGCAAGCCGGTGTTTTCCAAGATGAACGACCTTTTTCAGGGGCTGGTTTTCAGTCCGCTATCAATGCAGTAGCATGCACTTTAACAACGGACAGGTGCCGGAGAATACCGTCGCTACATCGGCTGGAAGATCGCGTTCATCGCGGCCACGGCAGTGGCCCTGGTAGCGGCCCTGGTGGTGTCCATCTCCCTGGGCGCGGCCGACGTGCCCATTCTCACGGTGGCCAAGACCCTCCTGGGCTGGGAGGTGCCGCGAAGGCACGAGGTCATCATCTTAAACATCCGGCTGCCCCAAGCCCTTGCGGGCATGGTAGCAGGCGCCGGGCTGGCGGTGTCAGGGGCGGTGATGCAGTCCATCCTGCGCAACCCGCTGGGATCCCCCTTTACCCTGGGCATTTCCCACGCCGCGGCCTTTGGCGCAGCCCTGAGCGTGATGCTCTTCGGCACCGGCGCCATGAGTTCGACCAGCGTGGGAGCGGTGACCATCACCAGCCCCATGCTGACCCTGACCGCTTCGCTGTTCAGCAGCATGCTGGCCGCAGGGGTCATCGTGCTCATCTCACGGGTCCGCGGCGCCACGCCCGAGGTCATGGTGCTCACGGGCGTGGCCCTCGGGGCGCTTTTCACCGCCGGGACCATGTTCCTGCAATACTTTGCCGACGACGTGCAGCTGGCTGCCATGGTCTTCTGGACCTTTGGCGATGCGGCCAGGGCCACTTGGCCTCACCTGGGCGTCATGGCGGTGGGCTGCCTTGCAGGGGCGGTGTTCTTCATCTGCAACGCCTGGAACTACAACGCCATGGACGCCGGAGACGAGACCGCCAAAGGCCTGGGAGTGCGCGTGGAACGCGTACGCGTGCTGGGCATGTTCCTCGCTTCCCTGCTCACGGCCGTGATCATCGCCTTTCTCGGGATCATCGGATTTGTAGGGCTGGTGGTGCCACACATGGTGCGCCGTATCATCGGTTCGGATCAGCGCTTTCTCCTCCCTGCAAGCGTCTTTCTGGGGGCTCTGCTGCTCCTCGTTTCGGACACCGTGGCCCGGCTGATACTGGCGCCCAACGTGCTGCCGGTGTCCGTGCTCACGGCGTTCATGGGTGCGCCCGTGTTTATCTATCTCATCATCAGGGGACAACGACGATGACCAGCCGGCAAGACATGATGCTCCAGGTGCATGACCTGCATTTCAGCTACAACAGACACCCCGTGCTATCGGCCATGTGCTTCGGCGTGGAGGCCGGGGAGCTCCTGGCCATCCTCGGACCCAACGGTGTGGGCAAAACCACCCTGCTCAAGTGCATCAACGCCATTCACAAGCCGGCCGGAGGCACCGTGCTCCTGGAGGGGCACAACGTGCTCAGGCTCCGACCGGCAGAGATCGCCACCAGTATCGGCTACGTGGCCCAGAAGAGCGAAACCAGCCGCTTTACGGTATTCGACGCCGTGCTCATGGGGCGCATGCCCCACGTGCGCTGGAAGGTAGAGGACGATGACCTGAAAATCGTGGAAGCTGCGCTGCGGCGCCTGGGTCTGGTGCATTTGCAGCTGCGCTATATCGACCAAATCAGTGGCGGCGAACTGCAGAAGGTGGCCATAGCCAGGGCTCTGGTCCAGGAACCGAGGATCCTTTTACTGGACGAACCCACCAGTTCCCTGGATTTGCGCAACCAGATCGCCATCCTCACAATGCTGCGCCGCGTGGTGGATGAACATGGCATGGCCGGGGTCATGACCATGCACGATTTGAACACGGCCCTGCGCTTCGCCCACAAGTTCCTGCTGCTCAAGGACGGTGCGGTGTTTGCGGCCGGACGAGTGGAAGAACTCACCAGCGATATGGTCCAGGAGGTCTACGGCGTGCCCGTGGACCTCCACATCATCGGCGGCTACCCCATCGTGGTTCCCATGGACTGTGATATGGACCACCCCCATCCAGGCCACGATGCCAAGGCCCACGACCACGACCACTGAAAAGGGATCTGTCGGGAACCCTGGGGGAAGCGCCCTTAAAGGCGATCCCCCACTTTATACGGCGACTTTCAATTCCTCCTGGAGTTTTCAGATGGGTCTTTCCTACAAAATGAAAGGGAAGGAGCCTTTGGGTGGCATTGTAAAAATCCGGCGATACTCTTTATCAGGTGTAAAGCATCAAGAAAAGGCGTCGACTCACCTTGCAGCCGTTCTGAGATCACTCAACAGCTGTTCCAGGTCCAGGCCGAATTTATTCGCCACATCTTCGAGAGGCTCGAAAAGAGCCTGGCAGCAAAGGCATACACCGGCCTTTTCGTCGTACCGTTTGAACACTTCTTCTGTTTTCGGATGCATGGAAACGACATCCAGGATGATCATCTCTGGTGTGATGGCCGGCATTTCTTCTAATTTATTTGAATCCACTTGCTCCTCCGTTTTTTGAGATATTTGATGGCCGGGGATTCCATTAAAGACCCATTATTATTTTTAGCCAAACCATCGAACAAAAATAAATTTATGATAAATTTCCAGAATATCCCTACCCATGATTTTCCGTGTTAAAGAAAATTCTGTCGCCGGTGCAGAGCTTTTTTATGCCGAAGCTCGTATAAAATTTCGCCAAAGAAGGTAAATCGGTGCAGTGCATGGGATATAAATTCTCGACCCTGTTTCGCTGAAAAAAATCGATCGTTCTATCCAGTTGAGCCTGATCTCCCAGCAAATGAAATCCGCCCAAAACGGCATGGACCTTTCCCTCGTGCGTCACATGCCTGGCATATTCAATAATATTACAGATACCCGAATGGGAACACCCCGCAACGATGACCAAGCCCTTGGCTGTTTTTACGGCAAGAGCCGTATCGTCCAGAATAAAGTCCTGAACTTTTTCTCCATTATCGAAGTAAAAAAACGAAGTCATTTTAGCTTCGAAGTCATTCAACCTCGGGATCTCACCAAGAAAATAGATGGCATCGGAAATTCGATAAGGCCCTTTTGACAGAATAAGCTCGAATTTTTCGGCAAGAGCTTCCTTGCTGCAAAATATACCATTATATTCACCTGTTGCCTTTCGCCTGTCAACGAACGCGCCTGGATGCACCAGAAGAGGAATACGGGGGAAATCTCCCGCCTCGAGTGTTTCCAGGCCGTTTGCGTGGTCCCAGTGACCGTGACTCAGTACGATCATATCAGTGGTTTTCAAATCAATTCCAAGCAGACTGGCATTATCGGCAAAAACACCCGTGGGACCCGTATCAAAAAGAATTCGTTTTCCTGCTTCAATGAATGCAGAGAAGCCATGTTGAGCGGAGAATATTTTATCCTTATATCCCATTTTAGCCTGATCTTCACACAAAATAGATATAATATTATGCTGTTTCATTTGAAATGATCCCTCTCCCTGCCTTCATGCATGGTAGTTTAAAATGCGGCGCAGAAACTGCCGGGTTCTCGGGCTTTTCGGGTTGTTGAAGAACTCACTTGTGCCTGCATTTTCAATGATGCGTCCCTCGTCCATGAACATGATTCTGTCTGCGACTTCCCGTGCAAACCCCATCTCATGAGTCACCACAATCATCGTCATACCTCCTCTTGCAAGGCCGACCATGACATCGAGCACCTCACTGATCATCTCCGGGTCCAGAGCAGAGGTGGGTTCGTCGAACAACATGGTCCCGGGCTCCATCGCAAGAGCCCTGGCGATGGCGACCCGCTGTTTCTGGCCTCCGGAAAGTTCTTCCGGATACTTGAATGCCTGCTCGTGGATCCCCACTCTTTCAAGCAGTGCCATAGCCTTTTCCTCGGCCTCGCGCCTGGTCTTCTTGTAGACCTGCATCGGTGCCAGAGTGATATTATGCATGGCGGTCATGTGGGGATAGAGTTCGAAATGCTGGAACACCATGCCTATCCGTGCGCGAAGCTTATGAATATCCGTCCTGGTATCCTGGACGGATATCCCGTCGATAAAAATCTCGCCTTTTTGAAAATGTTCCAGGCCGTTGATGCACCTGAGCAGTGAACTCTTTCCCGAGCCGCTCGGTCCGCAGATGACCACGGTCCTGCCTGTTCCAATCACTTCAGTAATATCATCGAGAACTCGACGGTCGTTGTCGTACCACAGACTCACGCCTTTAATATCGATCAATCTGTCAACTCCTTTTCGTACGTTTTTCGAGACGGCTGCCGGCCATGGAGCCCACCGAGCAGATTATAAAGTAGACCAACCCCGCAAAAAGGTACAATTCCACGGACCGGGCCTCCCGTGCGTCCACCAGGTTGACCCGGCGCAGAAATTCTCTCAGCCCGATCACGTAGGCAAGGGACGTATCCTGAAAAATGATCACGGCCTGTGTGACAAGTGCCGGCACCATGTTACGCACCGCCTGTGGCAGAATTACGTGGCGTGCGGATTGAAATTGTGTCAGTCCGGTGGAATAGGCCGCCATAATCTGGCCTCTGGACAGAGACTGTACCCCTGCACGAATTATTTCAGCAAAATATGCGGCCTCGAATAGAACAAAGGAAATAATGGCTGCATTGAATGCTTTAAGGGAACTTCCGGTGACCACCGGGGAGAGGAAATAAAGCCAGAAAATTACCAGGATGAGCGGCAGACCGCGAAAGAAATGAACATAGACAGTCGCAGGATAATAGAGCCAGCTCCTGGAGGAAAGACGGCACAGCGCCAGAACGACACCGACCAGAAAACCTCCGGCGATGGTAATCAGGGCCAGCTCGAAAGTCAGAAGGAGCCCTCCGGCCATGAAAGGAAAATTTCTTGCGATTACACCCAGGTCCATGACTCAATGCCTCCTGTCGATCATACCCGGAATGTGAATTCTCTTTTCCAAAACCGACATCAGAAAAACCACGCACAACGCAATCGACAAATAAACCATGCTGGCGGCCGTGGTCGTTTCGAGGCCGTGCCAGGTGAAGGAATCGATGTAATAGGCCGTATGAGTGACTTCCATGACGCCGATGGTCATTGTGAGCGCCGAATTCTTGAAGCAGGTGAGAAACTCGGTTGTGAACGGCGGAATGATAATCCGGAAGGCATAGGGAACGATCACGTGACGATAGGTCTGGAAAGTGGTGAGGCCCGTGGAATAGGCTGCCCGGTATTGATCCCGGGGTATCGCCAGCAATCCCGAGCGAAACTGTTCCGCCACCCGGGAAGCCGTATAGGTCCCCAGGGCGGCCACGCCGGCCCAGTAAGAATAATTGGGAACATTGTCATACAGCCATTCCTGGGTCGATGCGGGCAGCAGCAGCGGAGCTGCGAAATACCAGAAAAAAAGTTGCACCAGAAAAGGGATGTTACGAAATATATGCACATAAGCGCTTCCGAAGAAACGCACCGGCGGAGACTGCAATACTCTTAGGATCCCTACCGTAAGGCCCAACACCACGGCGAGTATCCAGGCGAGCAAAGACAGGTGAAGAGTTGTTAAAATTCCTTTTATCAACAACTCACCATAAGGATGACGCCAGAGAACACTCCAGTCGAAATTGTAATTGATAAAACCCATAATTTACACCGAATGAATCGTTCCAACTCATTACCATCCATAAATGGTCCTTTTGCCCAATCCCCCATACCCCAACCCTTGCGGGCGGGGGATGGGGGAGGCAGTGCCTGCCTCAGTCCGGATAGCTCAAGGCCTTCAGCAATGTCTTGTACTCTTCGCTCATGGGTAATGGCACTTCGCCGTTCGGTCCGAACCACTTGTTGTATATTTCTTCAAACTTTCCACTCTTGATCATTCTTATCAGCGTTGCGTTCACAAAATCCCGCCATTTTCCCTGATTCTCCGGAAGAATGATTCCATAGGGTTCATAGGTCAAATATCCGCCTACGATTTCCCAATCGTCCGGATTCTGGGCTTTCGCCTTCATGCCGGCAAGAATGCTGGCGTCGGTGAAATATGCGTGGATTTTTCCCTGCTGCAGGGCCAGGAATCCCTTGTTGTGTTCTTCGAAGAGAATCTTTTCGCAGGCAGGTTGGATCAGGCCGGATTCCATCGCTTTGTCGATGCCTTTTATGTTGGCGGTGGATCCGCTGCCCATGCCGACACGTTTTCCCGCCAGGTCTGGGAAATCCCTGATGGAACAACCTTTGGGAACCAACAGCCTGGTGCCGGTCAGAAAATACGGCAGGCTGAAATCCACCACATCTTCTCTTGCCAGGGTGATTGTAGTCGACCCGATGCCGATATCGACCGTTCCATTAACCACCAGGGGGATACGGGTTTTTGGATTGATAGGCTCCTTCACCAGTTTGATTTCTTTTCCGAATTTCGAGCTCAAAGCATTGACGATTTCATAGCCGAGGTCCAGGCCGAAACCCACCCATTCCCCTTTCTCATTCATAAATCCAAAGGGGACGGAACCTTCACGAAACCCCATCGTAATCTTTCCGGACTTTCCGATCCTGTCGAGCAGGTCTTCGGCATGGCATGTCATAGCCATGCTCAAGGAAACAAATACAAAAATAAAACAAATTACCAGTGAAAGCCTTCTCTTACATTCCATCGTTTTCCTCCTATTCCTTCTTCAGGGTTAATAAAAGAACCGTATTTTTTGAGTTTTTAACGCTCACCTGCCAGCAAAGCCGCTCCGAGTGCACCGATCATCTACGGAGCTTACAAGTTTGACGTAACATGGTTTGGTCACGGATTTCGTTCCATGAATACCCGGATATCTCCCTCGCGGCGTGTGAAACCAATGGTGTCCAGGTATTCCAGGATCGGAATGGCTACCGTTCGACCGTATCCCAGGCTTTGCTTGCAATCCCCTATCGTGAAAGCACCCCGGGAACGAATCACCGCACCGACCCTGGACTTGATCTCTTCGACGGCACCCGGAGACAGGAACCTTTTGTCATTCAGAATCATTATTTTATTTTTTTGATTCAGATAGTTAACCATCCTCCTTATGTCATTTTTCAAAAATTTCCTCTCGGTCAATTTCCATACCCTGTCCACGCTCAACGGAGCGAGCCCTGCGTTAGCCGAGGAGGTCAGAATCGCCATTACAATCTCTCTCTGGGTATCGGAAAGTGAACCATGGGCGTCCGGAGCGATATATCCACCATTCTGTTTTAGAAGCATTCTTCTGGCAGCCAGATCATCCAGTATTTTTTCGATCAATTCCCACTCCAGGGGATGGGGAAGACGCGAGTTGATTTCCACGGCGTTGAAATGACTCTTCAGAGGAAAGTCCCTCGACAGGGAGCGGGCCGCATGGAGGGCCTCCTGCATAAAGCCGTCAAAAGATTCCCGAGCTATAAATCTCTCGACACGCAGGCGTACGACCTTGCCTTTACGCATCATGGCTTTGATTTTCCGCTCGATTTCATCGGCTGCGAAACCTGTTCTGTCTGCCATCTCTCTGGCGGACAGAAGTCGCCTTTGCTGAACGGGGAGAAGATTTTCCAGAGCCCCCTGGAGGTTTTCCCGATTGAGTTCCTCCAGATACGGAAGCAGACGAGGGGCTTTTGAGGCGCGGAACTTCTCGCCTGTCACCTCCAGAATTCTACCTCCCCCCGAAATGCGATGCTCCCCCAACGGGCAGACGACGAGTTTTTCCCCCGGTGCGGCAGGAAATGGAGTTTTCATCCGCAGCTGAACCAATCCGCTTTCACCCGCCTTTAAGGACTCCTTTTCCATCATGAAAATGCGGGCATTTGCGACAGCTGTTCCCGCATGAATTCGAAGCATCTGTCTGGAAGTCACAGGCCGCCGGGCATTGGTAAGTAGGGTTAGGGCCGCATTGATGAACCTGAAGGGGGATGGGCTCTGAATATCGGCCAGGACCATACCTCTCGACGCCTCGCCCACGGAAACCCGGTGCAGATTGATTCCGACACGCTGACCTGCCACCGCACGGGTGGTTCTGCGGTTGTGGACTTCCAGTGACCGCACACGCGCCTGGACCCCTGCAGGGAAAATTTTTACGGTGTCTTCCAAAGAAATGGAGCCGGCGCTGATCGTGCCTGTGACAACGGTCCCGAATCCCGGATTGCTTCGTACCTGGTCGATCCACAGCCGGAACGGTTTCCCGACTTCCTTCGGTGTAACCTGACCCGCGGAACACTTCACTGCGCTACGGACTCCTTCCAGCCCCCTGCGGTCAAGGGCTGAGAAGCGCACAATCGGGGCGCCTTCGAGGAAGCTGCCTTCAATCTCGTCGATGATTTCCATCTCTGCCAGATCCAAAGTCTCTTCATCCACGAGATCAACCTTCGTAAGGACCACGAACCCGCTGCGTACGCCAAGCAACCCCAGCATGTCCAGGTGCTCCCTTGTTTGCGGCATGCAACCTTCATCGGCCGCCACAACAAGTATTGCAGCATCGACGGCAGACAGCCCCCGGATGGTGTTTTTTATGTAATCGGTGTGGCCCGGGACATCCACCAGGGCAATTCCAATGCCGTCCTCCATTTCAAAAGGGGCTATGCTCGATTCAATGGAAAGCCCCCGGCGTTTTTCCTCCTCGAGCCGATCCGTATCAATCCCTGTCAGGGATTTCACCAGGGATGTTTTTCCGTGATCCACATGCCCGGCGACTCCCATTGTGATGTAGTGCTTTGCCTTTCCCATGATTTGATCGTTCAAAAGTATTTAACCCTCGACACGCCATGTTGTTGATTGAAGCGTGATCTTCGAGTCACAGTAAGGCCCGGGGTCGCTATTTGAAGTCGCGTCGAGGTATCCTTCGCTTTTCGCTGCATTTCAAGCGAAGGATGGAGGGGGCAAGGGGAATCGAACATCCTCCCGGTTTGTTTGACCGGGCCGACGGGTTTGAAGCCCGCGGGGTGCCCAGCACCATTGCCCCCAAGATGAATGACCGGCACGAAAAGTCTGATCGGAGATCTAATGAAGAAGAATCAGGAAAGGGAGGTTTCTTGACCTCGGCCAGACTTCGAGCCTACCGAATCCGGGTAGTCAACCGGTCTGAAACCTCAGGTGAAGCCGAAAAGAAACCACATGCATTCAATCCTTCAATATACGTGGCAGGTTTAGCCCATCTCCATCTGCTGTTTCTCTGATGAGCACCAACAAGATAAGACTTTATATCAACTTTTGCGATATGTCAAACAGGTTTTACCTTTAGTTCGAACCAAGAAACCCTCAGGACATGGCATCATCCAGGACTGGATGGATGAGATTTACGGGGAAGGCTCAATGCGGCGCCCATTTTGAAAGAAAGGCTACGGGGCAAGGATTGATGATTCCGAGCACAGCACCGGCTTTAAAGACTTCGCCGAATAGGGCGCGGATATCTGAGGATACGAAGAAAACCGGGTCAAACTTCCGATTCGATGCATCTTCAGATTCCATTTTTTTTACCGTATCGAACAAAAAAGCGCATGCAGCAGCAGTGTTGATATCCTGTGCCAGAAAGTCAAGAAAACGGCCACGGAAGACCTCAGCCGAGGGCGACGGTCGTCTCACGCCTTCCGTCGGTTTAAAATCCTCTCCGCCCGCCTTCAGACCGAGCCGGTGGAGCCTTCGGTGCAACCGGACAAGGGCGGTCTGAGCCGAGGAAAGTTTCTCGGGTGAGAAATCCAGGGGTTTTCGGTAATGGCGGTTGAGCAACAGAAGACGAAGGGCCTCGGGGCTGAAATCCTTTAGAAGGTCTTTCACAAAAACCGAATTCCCGGCCGATTTGGACATCTTCTTGCCGCCGATGGTGACAGGGCCGTGATGAATCCATGTGCTCCAAAGCGAATTTGGGTTGCATCGCGTCACTTCCGGGAAAGAGGACATCGCGCATTGCCCGTAGATGAACCTTTGACCCGGTTGGCCCGACAATGGTAAGGGGTGTCTTGCGCTTCGAACCAAGCATGGATTCAAGCAACAGAAACGGTACCCCTCCACAATGATCACCGTGAAGGTGGGCAATCACGATCACATCGAGCGTATTGGGTTCGATCCCCTGCCTGCGCAGGCCAATGAGGGAAGGGGTGCCAAAATCAATCGCGAAACGAATTCCAGGGCCGTCTACCAGAATGCACGTCTGCAGCCGCCCACCGCTGCCGAAAGCGTCACCGGCACCTAACCAGGCATCTTTCCTCCGTTCCATCTCCTCCCTAAATCAGATCCTTTTGTTTACTTATCCAATGCCTCCCTGACTTTGGCGGCCAGGCCTCTGGTTGAAAAAGGCTTTTGGATAAACTGGATGCCTTCGTCGAGCACGCCCCGGTGTACTATGATATTAGCGGTGTAGCCGGACATAAATAAGCACTTGATCCCTGGACAAAGTTTTTTCAATTGGTCGGCCAATTCCCGACCGTTCATCTCTGGCATGACAACATCGGTGATCAGCAGAGATAGTTCACGGGAATGAACTTCGGCCAATTTAAACGCTTCTGAAGGACTTTTGGCTAACAAAACCTTGTAGTTGCATCGGGTAAGAATTCGCTCGGTCAGTTTCAAAATCGAAATTTCGTCTTCCACCACCAGCACGGTCTCACCGTTGCCGTTCGGAACCTGCTCATCAATTATCTTCGGTTTCCCCGAGATATCGCCCGATTGTCCGGGTAGGTAGATCCTGAACGTCGTGCCGCGGGCCGGTTCACTGTAGACATTGATGAAGCCGTTGTTTTGCTTCACGATGCCGTAAACCGTAGACAACCCCAGGCCGGTTCCCTTCCCCACACCTTTGGTAGTAAAAAAGGGTTCAAAGATGTTTTCCATCGTCTCACGGTCCATGCCGCATCCGTCGTCGCTCACCGCGAGCAGGACAAAATCGCCGGGAATAAATCCCGCATGCTCGGAACAATAATCCCCGTCGATGGTCACCGTTCCCGTTTCGATGGTGATCCTTCCTACGTCGGCGATGGCATCGCGGGCATTGACGCACAGATTGGCCAAAATCTGGTCAAGTTGGGAGGGATCCATCAAGACCTGCCAAAGCACCTTGCCCGGATGCCAGGCCAGATCAATGTCTTCGCCGATCAATTTTCGCAGAATTTTGAGCATGCTCTCCACGGTTGCATTCAGATCCAGCGTCTCAGGCGTAACGACTTCCTTCCTGGCAAAGGCCAGCAACTGCCGCGTAATGTCCCTGGATTGATTGGCGGCGTCATAGATTTCCTTCAAGTCTTCCCGAAGCGGACCTTCCGCCCTCACTTTGTCCATGGCCAGTTCGGAGTAACCGATTATGACGCTGAGGATATTGTTGTAATCATGGGCCACACCGCCGGCCAACCGGCCAACCGCTTCCATTTTCTGGGCCTGAATCAACTGATCCTGAAGTTTTTCACGCTCCGTCTCCGCCTGTTTACGTTCGGAGATATCCCGGAAAAACCCCACCAGACATGCCCGGCCATCGAGAGTGATGGAGGCGGCATTGACATCGGCAAAAACAATGCAGCCGTCCTTCCTACGGCAGGGAATCTCCTGAGCCAACGTCTTGACCCCTTTCAACTGTGCTTCGAAATCGGCCATTACCCTCGGTAAATCAGTCTCCGGATGAAGGTCCGCCATGCTCATTGTCGTGAACTCCGCTCCGGAGTACCCGAGGAAACGGCAGATGGCGGGATTTGCATATCGTAAGTTTCCTGTTTCGATGTCGGCAATCAAAATACCATCGGTGCTTGTTTCAAAAAGCTTACGGCATCTGGCCTCAGAGTCCCTCAAAGCCGCCAACGCGCGCTCACGTTCTCTTCTGTCGCTTTCGATGCTGAACAGTGCAAAAGCGATATCTCCCACAAGTTCCATAAATAGCGACTGTTCTTCTCCCTCGCCGGCCACATCCACCGGCAGGGCCGCAACCAGTACACCATAATCGCGGTCGGAATGGCGCAGGACGCCTGCCATGGCTGCCGCATCCCTATAGTCACTCGAAAGAGGACACTTAGGGCAGTTGCTTGCAGTCTCGTATACGACTGCAACACCGGTCCCTCCCAGCGCGTTACGGCAGCACTCGGGCCAAGCGCCGCGTTCGAGTTCTGATCGTACGGAAGTGAATTTTTCCCCTATGCCCGATTCGGCCGCGGCATGAAGGCCGCCTCCCGGATCCCGTATTCCGATCCATGCAGACTTGTAACCCCGCGTCTCGGTGAGAATCTCACACGCCCGCTGCAGCAGTCTGTCTCTGTCCTTCTCGTGGGTGATGAGCTGATTAACTTTGCGCAATGCGTGCAGAACCGCGGTCAGGTGGCGGATCTTTTCTTCTTTACGCCTTCGCCGGGTGATGTCCGTTACAAAAGCATAGTAGTACCGTATCTCACCGGATTCATCCTTGATGGCGTGAACCAGCAACTCGATCGGGACCCGTGTTCCGTCCTTCCGCAGGTACTCCTTTTCATAACGTACCGGTTTCCCGCCACGCGCGGCTTCCCCAAGCGCTTCGGCCTCGATTTGACGCCACTCGGGAGGCGTGAGCGTCTCGTTCCAGTCCGACTCTTTCAGTTCTTCCGGATCATAGCCCGTCAGTTCGCAGAAAGCGCGGTTGAAGACCCCGATGTGACCGTCCGAATAGGCCACGGCCAGCGGTTGTTGGGCGTTTTCGACGATGTCCACAAGGAAACGGCGACGCTCCGTGCTTCGCCGTAATTCTTGCTCGGCAAGTCTTCTCTCGGTAATATCAATGGAAAGGATGAAAAGCCCCTCCGGCACGGGCTCGATGGACAGTTCAAAATAACCCCGATCGCCGCCCGGATAATTGAACTCGTTTTCCAGTCGCCGGGGGTGGCGGTCCTTAATGGCCTGCTGCAAGACGCCGAAAAGATGAGTTGTCTCGATACCAGGGTAGACATCCATCATCGTCCTGCCCGGAAATTCATCTCGTTCCTTGCGGCCGTGGCTCGCGGCAGCGTCATTGACGTACACATATCTCCAGTCCGAACTTATGATCTGGCACCCTTCAAGCATACCATCGAGCGTCTCCCGGTATCTCGCCTCGCTTCTTCGCAATGCTTCCCGGGCCTCACGCTCGGCGCTCTGGTCGCGAAAAACCAATACAACACCGGTGATTTCATCCGCTTCATCGCGAATCGGCGCCCCGCTGCCGGCAATGGGCCGCTCCGTTCCTTCCCTCGATATAAGAATCGTGTGATTGGCCAGTCCTACTACGATGCCTTCGCGCAGCACCTTCGCAACCGGGTCCTCCGACGGCACCCGGGTCTCCTCGCTGATGATGCGAAAGACCTCTCCCAGCGGCCTGCCGCGCGCCTCCTCCTGTTTCCAGCCGGTCAGCTCTTCGGCTGGGGGATTGAGAAATTCGACGGCGCCTTGACAATCGGTGGAGATGACGGCGTCGCCGATAGCTCTTAACGTAACGCTATGGCGCTCGACATTTGCACGCAGTGCCGCCTCGGAAAGGTAGAGCGCCCGGAATTGGGCCTTTTTGTCCCTTTGCCACAAAATCAACCCGGCCGCCACGATACAGGCAGCCAATCCGAACAGAAGCGCCAACATCAGCAACGATCGGAAATGCCACTCGGCAAAAGCCTCTCTCTCATCGATTTTGGCTATCATGAACCAAGGGGAATCCGGGACGGGTAGTATGACCGAAACCACTTCAACCCCTCGATAATCCTCTCCCCGAATCAAACCCTCCTTACCAAGCACGGCCATGACGGCGGGCACCTTTGTCCTGCTCAAAGGAATTCGCAGGTTGAGAGCAGTGTCCGGCTGGTGACGCAGGTTGTTCAGGAAAAGCACATCGTCGCCTTCCCTTCTAATCAGCAGAGTTTCGGCGGTCTTTCTCGGTGTGGGCCAGAACTGAACCAGGG